>NZ_JBFADP010000011.1:87262-147775 GCF_040641415.1 Streptomyces sp. NPDC020875
TTGGGTCCCCAGGTGCCGTCGACGGTGAGGGCGGGGGTGTATCCGAGGCCGTTGACGGCTTGTTGCTGTGCGGTGATCGGGCGTACCGAGGTCATCCCGCCGCCGCCGCCCGTACCGCCGCCGGAGCCGCCGATCGATCCCGTGCCCCCGCGCACCGGAAGGGTCGTCGCGGTCATCCCGCCCTGGACCCAGGCCCGCAGCCCCGCCCCGGGGCACTGGGTCGACTGCCCGGAAAGCCCGCCGTGCCAGGTCCGGTCCAGGGTCCGGCCGGCCCCCACGTTGGCCGCCTCGTACAGCGCGCGGATCGCGGAGAGCGCCCGCGGGGTGGCGTCGCCGTCCTCCCCGATGAAGCAGACCCCGATGTGCGTGTTGTTGTGACCGGTGGCGTGCGCGCCGACGACGTCCCAGCCACGACCCTCGAAGATCCGGCCGTCCCGGTCCACCAGGAAGTTGTATCCGATGTCCGACCAGCCACGGGAGTCCATGTGGTAGTTCTGGATCTGCCGTACGGTCTGGGTGGCAGCGCCCGCCGAGTAGTGGACGGTGAAACCCGTCCGGGAGGACAGGGGAACCCGTGTCACCTCCTTGGGCGGACGGGCACCCCACTGGGCACGGGTGTAGGCGAAGAGCGGCTGGCTCGGCTTCGGCGGCGGCGGGGTCTCCTCGGGCGTACCGGTCTGGTGGAAGTCGCCGCGCTGCACATACGGGTAGAGCTTCCCGGGGCACTCGGTACTGGTGAAGTCCATATGCCCCTTGATCGTGGGGCCGCCGTCGAAGCGGGCCAGGAGCCAGGCGATCAGCTCCCGGATCGCGGTCACCATCTCGGCGTGGACCGTGTCGTCCAGCCCGATCATTCCGCAGATGGCGAAGTTGTTCTGGTTGGCGCCCGGCGTCGTACTGTTGGCCGCGGACCGCAGGGTGGGTCCGCGGCCCTCGAAGACGACTCCGTGGTTGCAGACCAGGTAGTTGTAGGAGATGTCGTCGTACACCTCCTTGTCGTGTCGCGGCAGGGGCCACGGGGGCGCTTCGGCCATCTGCTGCCGCTGGATGTCGCGGACATGGCCGTAGCAGTCGTCGTGACGGCTCTGGAGCTTCAGTCCCTTTCCGAGGTGGTGAATGGCGAATCCCCCGAGCCAGGGGGTGAAGGAACGTGTCTCGGGCGTCTTGCGCGGGACGGCGTGCCACTCTTCGCGTGTGACGATCTGGACCATGGGCGGTGTTCTCCGTGGGAAGGTCTGCCGGGGATGCCTGGGCGGGAGGGATCGGGCGGGCTCAGCCGCCGATCACGCCTCCGTCGTCGCGACGCACCGCGATCGTGGCCGATCGCGGTCGGCCGTCGGGCCGGTGGTCGGGCCAGCCGCTGACGACTTGCGGGTCGGCCGGCGTGGGAGCGCCCCAGGCCGCCGTGGCGGAGCCCGGGTGCTGGATGTTGACGAACAGGGTGCGCCCGTCAGGGGTGCCGCTCACCCCGGTCACCTCCGCGCCGCGCGGCGCGGTCAGGAACCGCCGGATCGCCCCGGTCGCCGGATCGGCGGCCAGCAGGGCGTTGTTGCCGAGGTTCTCGTGCCCGCGTTCCGCCAGGTGCTGGGAGTGCGGCGAGACGCCGGTACTGATCCAGAGCAGTCCGGCCGGGTCGAGATAGAGGCCCTTGGGCGAGCCGAAGGCGTTGGACCGGTCCAGCCGTACCGACGGGTCGTGCGCGGGATCGCCGCCGAGGACGAAGACGTCCCACCGCAGCCCGGTCCCGCCGTCCGGGTCGTCCCGCATACGGATGACGTGCCCGTACGGATTGGCGTCCCGGGAACCGGCGTCGCCGCCGAAGCCACCGGCGCTGTTCGCCAGCGCGGCGAACACCTCACCGGTGCGCGGGTCGACGACCATCTGCTGCGGCCGGTCCATCCGGGTCGCCCCGAGGGCGTCCGCCGCCTCCCGGGCCCGCAGCACGACATCGGCCTGGTCGGCCCAGCCGTGCGCCGCGGTGAGCGTGGCACGGCCGTGGACCAGCGGCAGCCAGCGACCGGTGCCGTCCTCGTCGAACCGGGCCACCTGGAGCACCCCGTGGTCGAGCGGACTGCGGCCCCCGGCCCGCTCCCGCCGCCAGGGCCGGTCGCCGACGAAGCGGTAGAGATAGCCGCCGTCCTGGTCGTCCCCGCTGTGTACGGTGACCCGTCCGTCCCGGGTCTCGCCGACCGCGGCGGCGGAGTGGCTGAACCGCCCCAGCGCGGTCCGCTTGACCGGCGTGGACCCGTTCAGCGCGAGGGGGTCGACCTCCATGATCCAGCCGAAGCGGTGCGGCTCGCCGGGCGAGCGGGCCAGATCGAACCGGGGGTCGGCCCGGTGCCAGCCGTGACCGTGGTCGAGTGCGCCGAGACCGTACCGGCGCTGTGCGGCGGTGGGCCGCCAACGCGGATCGTCGGTGCCGAACCAGCCGCCGGTGTTCTCCTCGCAGACCAGGTGGGTCCCCCACGGCGTCGCACCGTGACCGGTGTCGCCCAGCGTGCCGACGGGCTCCGCCGCGCTCTCCAGCGCCGGATGCCCGGTGGCGAGGGGGCCGCTGAAGACCACGGGGGTGGTTCCGGTGAGCCGCGCGTTGCGGGACGAGGCGACCGGACGCCAGGACCCGTCGCGGCCCCGGCGGACCTCGATCGCGGTGATGCCCTGGGCCGCGAGCCCCTTGGCGACCCGCGCGGCGGTGACCGCCCGGCCGCCCCCGGGCTCCCGGGGGTGGAGCAGGACGGGGTCCACCGACTCGTGGTGGATCACGAGCATGCCGTGCCGGTCCCCGCCCCCGGGCAGTGGCAGGTAGCGCAGTCCGCTGTGGTGGGACCCGATCTGCCGCGCCTGGTCGGCGGCCGAACCGCCGCCGTCCGGCCGCCACCTCGGACCGTCGGGGAGCAGCGGCGCTCCCCAGGGGGCGAGTACCTCGGCGCGGTGACCGGCCGGTACGACGATCCGGTCCGCGGCGCCGACGGGTACGGGCCGGAACGAGCCCCGGAGCCGATGCCCGGCGGGCCGCGCGAGCGCCGCCGCGCCCGGGACGAGTGCGAGGTGTGCCGCGGCGATCGTCGCGCCGAGCACGACGTTCCGGCGGCTCGTGCGTGCCGTCAGCACTTCGCGGAAGTCCCGGCCGCCGTTCCGGGGCGGGGTCGTGGGTGGCAGGGCGTCGTCCACCGTGCAGCTCCTTGTCACTGGGGTCTCTCGCGCGGCGGTCACGTCGCCGGGGCGCGGCGGCCATGGTTCCGGCGCACCGGCCGCGGGCGATCACCGTGGAGGGTTCCGCGGGATCCGATCTCCCTCGAACCTAGGGGAAACCGCAGCTCACAGCGGTCATAAAGCGTCCCAGGGACGTCCCGTGACGGCCCGTGGGCACGGTGGGACACCGGTGCCCCGGAGGGTGGGACAGTTCCGGAGCGGACGGGGGCCAGGAGCCGACGGCCGTACGGACGCGGGCTCCGGGACCGGCCACTGCGCGGCCCGGGGCTCCGTACCGTGGCCGCCGCGCCTGGTCGTCCGGTTTGGCCGTCGGGTCCCCGGTCGGCACGCGGCCACGCCTCACGGCAGGACGGGCGCCGCCCGATCCGGCCCCCGCGTGGCCTCCGCCCCGCTCCCCGTTCCGCCGCTCCCGGTCGCGGGCGCGGTTCCGGCGCCCGGACCGCCCCGCTGCCTTTCCTCGGTGCTGCCGGTTCCGGTCGCCGTCACGGTCTTCGTCTCGGCGCACGCCATCTCCCGCTGCCGGGGGATGGCCCCGCAGACCGTCATCGTGGCGAGCGGCGCCTCGGGGGAGACGGCGAGCATCCGGGTGTAGGTGTCGTTCTCGAACCGGATCGTCGCGTCCAGCTCCTCGCCCCGGGCGTCTTTGATGATCACGCGGTCGCCGACCGTGCCGCCCTCGATCCGCCCCCAGACGGACTGGCAGGCGGCGCTGTAGCGGAGTTGGATGTGCATCCCCCGCAGCCAGGTGGCCTGGGTGGTGGTCGCGTCCCACTGGCAGTCCTTCGCCTGGGGGTCGTGACGCAGACACGTGTCGGATCTGCACCCGATCCGGATGACCTTCTCCTTGAGCTCCATACGCGGTGAGCCGCTCGCCGCGGAGTCCCGGCCGCCGGGGGTGTCGGAGAGCGTGCTCCCCCGCATCGTGTTGGAGACGAGCAGCGCGGTGGTGACCGAACCCAGGATCGTGCCGAGCGCGACATAGCCGACCACGGTGAGCCGCCGCCGCCACGCGGGCGGGATCGAGGGGAAGCGTGCCCGGCCCGGTTCGGCCTCGGTGGGTCCTCCGGCAGCGGCAGCGGCGGCGGGTGCCGGACCGGGCCCGGGTGCCCCTGCCGTATCGGAGGCGGCCGTATCGGAGGCGGCCGTACCAAGGGAGTGCGCGTCGGACGGGGCGTCACCGGCGGGGGCGTCGGTCGCCCGCTTCAGCAGGGCGAGCAGCGGCTCCGGGTCGTCGCCCGTGACGGCGGCGAGCTGTTCGACGGCCACTCGGGTCGGCAACTGCTTCCCGTTGAGGAAGCGTTCCCACGACGACCGGCTGTAGTGCGTACGGTGGGCGAGCCGCCCGAAGCTGAGCTGAGCCGTCTCCCTGATCCGCCGCATCTCGCGAAGCAGCTGATCGCGCGCCGCCTCCGCCTGGGCGTGCCTGTCCCGCTGATCGGTCATTCGAGTGAATCCCCCCGTGGTTCCCGCGCCACGGCCCGTCTCCTACCGGGGCCGTGGCGGAAACCAGATTAATGCGGTGGCGGGAACCGGATCGCCGCGAGGGGACCGCGTACGCGGACCCACGGCTGCCGTACGGGTCCACCGGCCGTTCCGGCCATCGGCCGTTCCGGTCCTGAATGGTCGGCCGAGGCGCCTGGGAGGTCATCACCTCACGGGGGCAGCCGCTCGACGCGGGCGGGCGGGTGTGGGACGACCTCTGGGGCTCCGCCGTGCGCGCCGTCCGGCAGGCTTTCGCCGCGTTGGTCCTCATCACCTTCGCCTACCACTTCACGGCGCTCGTATCGACCAACCGTACGGTGGGCAAGCTGCTGTTCGGGCTGCGCGTCTCCCATGCCGGTCGGCGCCGGCTGGGTCCGCGGCGGGCCGCGATCCGGGCCCTCGTCACCACGGTCGCCGATGTCGGCTGCTTCGCGGTGGCCTGTATCGCGCTGATCGGCGGGTCCTACGCGATCGCGGTGTTGTGCTGGGTCGTCGCGGTGGCGGTCTTCTGGACCAACGGCGTCCCCGCCCTCGTGGGCCGCGGGCGCTCCCTCGCCGACCGCCTGGCGGGCACCACCGTCGGCAACATGGAACTCCCCCGGCGCGATTGCCGTGCGACCGTGCGCTAGGTGACCGATACGCGATGGGGCGACGGCCCCGAGTCCCGTCGGAGGTCGTCAAGAGCCACGAGGCCGAGGCGGGCCCGTGCTCAGGGTTGTCGCGGTGCGGGTCCGAGGACCAGTTTCGTCCAGTGCCAGCAGGAGAGGGCGACCGAGGCCGTCAGCCACACCACGCCCAACCACGGGTACGCCAAGGCCCCGGCGCAGTCGTCGGTGTCGACTCCGGCCGCGCGGCACCGGCGTGGGGTTCCGATCGCCGTTTGGACGGGCCAGGCCAGGAGTATCGCGGCGACCAGACCGCCCACCGCGCCGAAACTGCCCGCGGCCGAGCCGCGGTCCCACCATTGGTCCGGGGCGTGCGGTGCCGGGCGGTAGAAGGCGGCGATCTGGAGGGCGAGCGCCGTTCCCAGGGCGAAGCTCAGCCAGTCGTAGCGGCCCTCGCCCATCGACAGGCTGATCACCGCGGCGAGAGCGGCCGACCACAGTGCCGCCTGGTCGACGGCTCCCGTGTTCGGTCGAGTCACCCGGCCCTCCCCGTGCCCTGTCGGCCTGCCCGGCAAGGCTAGGGACCGGGAGCGGGCGGATCACCGGAAAGGCCGGGGAGTACGCCCGTTCGGGGTACGCCCCGGGGTTCACGGCCGAGGCGGGCCCGGTGTCCTCAGGTGATCGCCACGATCGCCGAGAACGCCTGTCCCTCGCCGAACTGCCAACCGGCGATCGTCTCGTGGCCGCGCCGGCCGGTCATCCAGCGGAGGCCGGCGGGGCATTCCCGGGGGCCGAGGTAGTAGCCGCCTTCCGAGCGGGCCGAATGCGCGGAGAGGCAGAGCATCCGAAGGTGGTCGCGGAGCCGGGGGTCCGGGATCCGGCGCAGTCTCTCCTCCCACTCCGGGGCCACCTCGATCTCGTCGGCGTCCCGGAGGAACGGGGTGAGGTCCCCGGGGTCGCCCATGGTCCAGGTGGCGGCACGCATCGCGTCGAACAGCGTGCCGTCGGTGGCGATCCGTACCACCGGTCCCATGCCGGTCAGCTCCTCGGCGTCGACCTCGGCCAGGTCTTCGCCGTGGGCGGCCAGCGCACGGGCGAAGTCCGCTCCGGACACCTCCCGTTCCGGTCCGTCCGCTGTGGCCGAGGCCGCCGCCGGTGCCGTACCGAGCGCATCGCCGAGTGGCCCGTCGGCGTCGAAGGCGCTCTCCTCGAGGTGCCAGATCGACCGGCCGAGATCGAGAGACCAGGTGGTCCATCCGAACGGGGCGTCGCCGTCGTCGTAGCGGTCGCCGTCGACCGGTTCGCCGCGTGCGACGGCGCTCAGGTCCACCTCGCCGCCGATGAACTCCTCGGCTATCTCGGACGACCTCATCTCGTCCCAGTGGTACAGCACGTACTCGGCTTCCGCGGGGAACTCGTCGAGCGGCTTGCCCAGGAGCACCTCGAAGGCGTCGGCCAGTTCACGTCTCCAGGTCTCGGGGACGAAGGTCACAGGCGCTCCTTGTGCGACAAGGCCCGCCGGTCCGTCCGGCAGGCCGAGGGGCACCAGTATCAGGGGCCCGGGCCGGGAGCCGGGGCGAGTGGCCGGAAGGTGTCGTCGTGCCGCTGCCGCGTACCGATGGGCCAGGGTATGCGTCCGGCGTCGGTCGCGATCTGGTCGTGGGCGCGGAAGGGCTGCTGGGGCACGGTCGCCGGGGGCGAGTCCGGCCCCGGCGAAGGGCGGGCGCGGCGGGCAGGCGGAGAGCGGAGTGAAGTGAACGGGTGTACGAATCCGGCCGTTCTGTAGATCGAGCTGTCAACGGGCCTCCGGGGGCGGAAACTTGAGCGGCCGCGCGGGATCCCTGCTGGCCTGGAACAGACGAAATGCCCATGCACTCGTACGCCCCTGTCGATCGAAGAGATCAGGAGTCTCCGATGGCCCGCTTGCGTGCTTCCCGATCCGCGACCCTAGCCGCAGCGTCGGCGACCGCCCTGCTCCTGCTGGGTTCGGCGCCCGTCGCGGTGGCCGAATCGGCGGAGCGGCCGCCGACCTCGCGACTGCTTCCGCTGCCGCAGGGAGGGCTCCACAGCTTCGTCAAGGGGCTGAACCGAAGCGGCACCATCGTCGGCGAGTACTACGTGGCGGGTTCCGACGGGCCGCTCGGGATCCGGTGGAACGCCGACCGCCCCGGCTACACCCCGCTGGCACCCCTGGCCGGTGAGAAGTTCAGCACTGCGACGGCTGTCAGCGACCGCGGCTGGGCGGCCGGGGTGTCGTACAACACCCGGCCCGGCGCCAACCCGGTGCGCTGGACGCCGGGTGCCACCCCGACCCGGCTGGCGCTGCCGGACGGGGCGGTCGGCGGCAACGCGGCGGCCGTCAACAACTCGGGGGTCGTGGTCGGCGACGCGGCCGGGGCGGACAACCGCAGCCATCCGCTGCGCTGGCGGTCCGACGGCGGCAGAACCGACCTGCCGGTGCTGCCCGGCGACGACAGCGGTACGGCCGTTTCGGTCAACAACGCGGGTACGGCGGTCGGATGGACCGAGAAGCGCGAAGGCGCCGGCGGCCCGGCGCACCCCGTGCGCTGGAACGCGGCGGGCGCCGTCAGCCCGCTCCCGCTTCCGGCCGGGTTCGACGGGGCCCGGACGAATCGGATCACCGAGAACGGATGGATCTTCGGGCACGGGCGGCTCGCCGGGAGCACGGCGTACGACCGGGTCCTGGTGTGGGCGGCCGACGGTACCGTGCGCGACGCCGGTCGCGGGCGCGGCTACGGCGTCAACCGCGCGGGCACCGCCGTGGGCGCTTCGTTGGACGACAACCCGTACGGCGACACGGCCCGCTGGAACGCGGACGGCACCCGTACGGTGCTCGACAATCCGGCGGAGGCGGCCGGGGAGGTACTGGGGATCAACAACCGGGGGACGGCCGTCGGGTACGCGTGGCCGCCCGCCGGTAACCCCGCACTGGACACGGCGCTGCTGTGGAAGCCGGACGGTACGGTCGTCCAGCTGCCGCCGACGCCGCTCGGCCGGTACGGCGCGGCGTTCATGATCAATGACGCCGGGGTGGTCGCCGGATTCGCCGTCGGCACGGACGGCGCCGGTAACGCGACGACCTGGCGCGCGACCGTCTGGAAGCGCTGACACTCCCCGCACATCCCCGCACCTCCGCAAGGGCCCCGGCGCTTCGTCCGCGAAGCGCCGGGGTTCCCCGAGGACCGGCGGACCGCCCGGCCGGACCGAGCGGTCCGCTCAGCGCGTGGTCAGCCGGAAGGTGCTGAGGACGGCCTTGTGGTCGGTCGGCCAGGTCCAGGTGGGCTCCCAGAACCGGTCCCGGCCCGACTCCTCCACCCGCTCGTTGCGCACGATCGTGCGGGACGGGCCGACGATCACACTGTCGAGCAGCTTGATCCGCCGGTCCGGATGGTAGAAGACGAAGTCGATCCGGTCCCGCTCGTCGGCCTTCGGCGCCCAGGTGAGCTGACCGACATCGGCGCCCGGGTTGTCGCTCGGCCAGGTGAAGCCCGGCCTGCGGACGGGGTCCGGGTTGATCACGCGGTAGCTGTCGCGGAACCCGGCGTCCTCGATCGCCTTCGTGGTCGACCAGGTGACGACGGCGCCGTTGTGGTCGAACAGGTTCCTGGTCCGGTGGTTCCAGTCCCGGTGCGAGGGCTCGTTGAAGTCACCGGCCAGCAGCGTCAGCCGCCCCTTGGCCCGCTCCTTCGCCGCGTCCGCGAGGACCGTCCGGGTCACCTTCGTACGTCCCGAGGCCGCGTTGAGCCGCCCGATGAGATCGACATCGGTGATCGGGCCCGCCGGGATCTCGCCCCAGCCGTACTCGGAGGTCTCCAGGGGCGACGGGGTGCCGCCGCCGTAGCCGCGCGGCAGGTAGTTGACGTAATAGCGGTACTCCAGATGCCCGGAGTAGGCCGCGACCTCGGTGCCGTCGACCGAGACGACCGCCTTCGACCAGTACGGGAACGAGGCGTGCTCGACGATCGGATAGCGCGAGATCACCGCCGGGTCGACCGGGTTCCGGTTGTCGAAGTACGTCAGCCCCCGCTCGGCGAGATCGGCCAGGAGATGGGCGACCCGCTCGGGGTTCGACTCGCTGAGCATCACCACGTCCGGCTCGACGGCGGCGATGGTGTCGGCGATCCCCGCCCGGCCGCCCGGTACCCGGCTGCCGCCGAGCCAGATGTTGAACTGCATGACCGTGAGCCTCCGGTGCCGGGGCCCGCCGGGCTTCCGCCCGTCCCGAGGGGCGGCCTCGGCCGTGCCCGCGCCCAGCACTCCCGTTCCGACGGCCGCGCCGACCAGTCCGAGCAGTTCACGCCGCTCGACCATCATTGACCTCCAGTGATCGCCATGCATCCGTCGCCCGGTCACGAAACGACCAGGCCGGGACCGAGCCTCGGGGCCGCTCGTGTCCGAGGCGTGAACCGAGGCGCAACGTAAGATGTTGAATGGTCAATGGCCTTGGGGGCGGTGATCGCGGAGCCATCGGCGGGCGGCGCGCCGAACGGGCCGGGGGCGTCCTCACGAGCGGGCTTCCTCCTCTTTTACTGCGCCCTTCCGACCGAGCATTTACTGTTGCCTGGTTCGGGTCGCGAGGGGGGTACATGTCGGGGAGAGACAGGGCCGGTTCCGGTCGCCGCAATATGGTGATCGAGGGCCGCTACGAGCTGCTGGAGCCGGTCGGCAGCGGCGCCATGGGCGAGGTGTGGCGGGCCCACGACCGGCGGCTCAACCGGCCCGTCGCCGTCAAGGGGCTGCTCGACCGCAACGCTCTGACCGCTGACACCCAGGCCGCCGCGATGCGGCGGGCGCGCCGGGAGGCGGAGGCGATCGCCAGGATCGAGCACCCGAACGTGGTGACGGTCCACGACCAGGTCGAGACCGACGACCAGGTCTGGATCGTGATGAAGCTGCTCGACGCGCAGTCCCTCGCGGGTCTGCTGACGAACCAGAAGACGCTCTCCGTACCGAGAGCGGCGGAAATCGCCCGCCAGATCCTCCAGGGCCTGCGGGCGGTGCACGCGGCGTCGGTCGTCCACCGCGATGTGAAACCGGGCAATGTGCTGGTCCGGGACGACGGGCTGGTGATCCTGGTGGACTTCGGGATCGCGACGTTCGAAGGCGCCACCCCCCTGACCAGCTCCGGCAGCGTCATCGGTACGGCCCCGTACCTGGCGCCCGAACTCTTCGCCCCCGGCTCCCCGGGACCCACCCCCGCCTCCGACCTGTGGGCGCTCGGCGTCACGCTCTACGAGATGGTCGAGGGCCGCCGCCCCTTCCGCGGCCGGGAGGTCTGGGAGGTCCAGCAGCACATCCTGGCATCGCCCGTCCCGGCGATCCGGTTCGCACTTCCCCTCGCGCCGGTGATCCAGGGGCTGCTGCGCCTGGACCCCCGCGAACGCCTGGACGCCGCCACGGCCGAGTTCATGCTCGACGAGGTGCTGGACGACCCGCAGAGCCCGGAGCCGGACGGAGCCACGGCGCGCCAGCCGGTACCGGTACCGGCGCCCGAACCGGAACCGGAGTCGGTACGTCCCGATGGCGTCGCGCCGCCGGTACGCGACGAACTCGCGCCCGAGCCCCGGCGTCTCGCCTTCGGCAAGAGGGCGAAGGTGATCGTGGCGGCGACCCTGAGCGTGGTGCTGCTGGCCACCGTCGGCTGGCTGGTCGCGGACGCCACCGGCTCGGACGAGAAGGACAAGAAGAGCGGCGTCGCGGGCTCCGACAGCCGGGGCGACGGTGCCCAGGCGCCGCGGTGGAAGACGAAGAACCCCCGGCTGCGGATCGGTATCAAGGACGATCAGCCCGGCCTGAGCGAACGGGTGAAGGGCGAGAAGAACACCTTCGCGGGCTATGACGTCGACATGGCCTACAAGGTCGCCGCGGAGCTGGGATACACGGACCGGAAAGACGTCGAGCTGGTCCCGGTCGATACCCAGAACCGGGACAGCGCGCTGAAGAAGAAGGCGGTCCATCTCGTCGTCGCCTCGTACACCATGCGGCAGGACGACGAGATCGACTTCGTCGGCCCCTACTACACGGCGGGCCGGTCGTTCCTGGTACGGATGAAGTCGAAACGGTATGTGATCAAGGACGCCAGCGATCTGATCCGCCAGCGGGTGGAGGTCTGTACCGCCCGCAAATCGACGTACTGGGGGGATCTGCCGAAGCTCGGCTACACGATGATGCAGTCGCCTCCCGCGTCCTATCAGCGCTGTCTGGAACAGCTGCTGGACGACAAGTCGTCGGTCTACGCGATCGCCTCGGACGATGTGATCCTCGCGGGCTACGTCGAGAAGAACCCGGGCAAGGTGCGAAAGCTGCCCAATATCGACGGGGTCGAGAAGTACGGCGTGGCGATGCTCTCCGGGCAGTCGGATCTGAAGAAGGAGGTCTGCTCGGCGGTGCGGAACATCCTGGCGGACGGGGAGGGCTGGGAGGACATGTACCGGGACAACCTGGACCCTCTGATCGGCCCCGCCGATCGGCCGGGCCGTCCCGACCTGGACCCGAAGTCCTGCACGGGGCCCTGAGAGTCCCGTACGGACCCGGTGCCCCGGCCGACCCGTGCCGGAGCACGCCGGGCGGCGGGCACCCGTGCGGGCGCGGGACCGGTGCCGAGGCCATCGCCGCTGACGGGGCGGCCGATGACAGTCCGTCGGGCGGTCACGGCCCTCCACGCCGACCTGTCGAGCCGGTCCGGGCCGGCGGCTCGTCTTGCCGAAACCGCAAGAACCCGTGCCGGTGCGGCGGCTATCCGGGGAAGCTGAGCGCCGAGCCCCGTACCGTCCCCTCTCACCCGCACAGGAGTCAGCCGTCATGCCTGCCTACGACATCACCGTGACCACCGGCGCAGCCCCGGAAGAGGTATGGAAGCTGCTGGTCGACGGCGCGAGCTGGCCGCTGTGGTCCAAGGTGGACAGCCTGGACACCCGGCGGTCGACCGGCCTCGACCCGGACGGCGACGACGGTATCGGTGCCGTCCGAGCGTTCCGTACCGGCCGGACGGTCACCGGCGAGCGGCTGACCGAGAAGGTCGAACCGCGCCTCCTGGCCTATGAGAGCGTGTTCAATCCGTCGATACGCGACCTCCGGGCCCGTATCGAACTGACCCCGGCCCCCGGAGGCGGCACGGTCATCCGCTGGTCCGGCGCCTACGAGACGGGACCGCTGCTGCGCTGGATCATGCCGCGCTACATCCGGGGGTTCATGCGGGGCATGGCGGAGGGCCTGGCCCGCTACGCCGAGGGGAACCAGCCCCGCTGACCTCCGCCGACGGCCCGCACAAAAGCCCCGGCCCGCATATCGCCCTGCTGGAGACCGATGTCTTCCCCGGTCCGCCGCCCGCCGTGCCCGGAGTACGGCCGACCGGTCCGCCCGCCGTCGGCTTGGTCGAGACCACCGGCAGCCATGAGCCGCGGGGACCGCGGACCACGGGCCCGGCGGTCGAGCGTCCCCCGGGGCGTCCTACGGCCGTCGCGTCCCGGGTTCCGCCGCAGGCCCGGGGTCGGCGCCGTCCCACCCGGTCAGGGCGGCGTGTGTCTCCTCCGAGACGGGCTCCCCGGAGACCGGGCGCAGTCGCGGAACGCCGTCCACGATCGGATAGAGCCGCCGCAGCCGGGGGTTGTACAGGGCGCCACCGGCCGGTACGGCAGCGGAGGCGGCGGGTGTCACGAGCCGTAGCGGGCCCTTGTCCAGCGGGCAGACGAGGACGGCCAGCAGCGGGTCATCGGGGGTCATGGGCGGTCAGCTCCTCGGCGGGGTGCTTCGGGTGCGGGGCTTCGGGTCGGTCGGGGGGCGGTGGGTCGTGTTTCGGCATCGCGAGGAGTACCGCGACGGCCAGCAGCGCCCCGGCGACCCGGAGCGCCAGCCGGAGCGGATCGGCGGGCAGCGCCTCACCGAACGCGAACGTACCCAGCACGGCCGTGAACACGCTCGCCACCGTCGTACTCACCGGGACGATCAGGGACACCCGGCAGCGCTGCAGGGCCGCCTGCGACATCACCAGACCGAACGCGCCCGTGAACAGCAGGAGATAGGGGTACGGGGAGCCCAGTACGGCGAGCAGCGCGCCGCCGGGGTCGGCGAGCAGCCCGGCGGACCGGTCCGACACCCCCTTGATCGCCAGCCCGCTCACCCCGTACAGCAGCCCCAGGGCGACCCCGTACTCGACCCCCGTCGTCGGCTTCCGGTGCCGTTTCGCGGCCCGGCGCTCGGCGACCGCGTAGAGCCATGTCCCGGCCGCCAGTGACGGGACGCAGACCAGCAGGATCAGCCGCGCCGGAGCGCCCGTGCCGACGGTGTCGGTGGTCCGGGACAGGGAGAGGACCACCATCACCAGGGCGGCCAGGATCGCCCCGGTGGCGTACCGCTCCCGGCCCGGGATCCGCTCGCCCAGCAGCCGGGCCGACAGCAGCAGGAGCAGGACGAGGCCGGAGACGAAGATGCCCTGCGCGGCGGCGATCGGCAGGGTGCGGTAGACGATCAGCTGCGCCCCGAACCCGGCGGCCAGCGCCAGGGCGCCACCGGTCCACAGCGGGCTGCCGGCGACCAGTCGCAGCAGCCGGGCGGGCCGCCGGACGGAGACCGCGGGCAACCGGCCGAGCGCCCGTTTCTGCAGGACGAATCCGGTGCTGTAGAGCAGGTTCGCCAGGAGTGCGGCGGCGACCCCCCACCACACCTATGTCCTCCGTGCGTGCAGCAGCAGGATCGAGGAGAGCGAGGGGGCCGCGCACGCCAGCCGGTCCAGGGGGCGCAGGGGGCGGGGCACGCCGTGGAAGGGGGCGCCCGCGACCCGGACCACCTCGAATCCGGACGCGGCCACGAACTCCCGGAGCGCGCGGGCGGTGTAGAGCCGCAGATGGCCGACGACCTCACGGCCGGGGCGGCCGTGGATGCCGCGCAGGCTGACCTCGGAGAAGACCGGCTGCACACCGGCGAGCAACAGGGCCCGGTTGTACCAGGCGGCCAGATTGGGGGTGGACAGCATCAGATGGCCGCCGGGGCGCAGAACCCGCCGGAGTTCGTCCAGGGCGCTGTCCGGGTCGACCAGATGCTCGATCACCTCACTGAACAGCACGGCGTCGGCCACGCCCGACCGGAACGGCAGCCGCCCCGCTTCGAGTTCGCCGCGCACCACATGGGTGAGCCGGGTCCGGGCCCGGCGCAGGGCGTCCTGCGACCAGTCGACGCCGATCACCCGGTGGCCGGTGAGCAGCGGGGCCGCGGTGGCCGCCGCCGTACCGTCGCCGCAGCCGACGTCGAGGACGACGGCGGGCCGCCCGCCCGCCGGGCCGAGCGCGGCGGCGAGCATCCGGGCCTGCCGCAGACTGCGGGCGTCCCCGGACGCGACGGGGACGGCGGGGTTCTCGTAGAACTCCCGCAGTCCCGGCGCGGTTCCGGCGGGTCGGGTGTCCGTCCCGGTGGCTTCCCGGCCCGTCCCGGGCCGTGCCGTCGTCGTCATCGCGAACCCCCCTCGGTCGCCCCGCCGTCGTCGGCCGGGGCGCGTTCCGTCGCGGCCAGATACCGCTCGAACAGTGCCAGCAGTTCCGTACCGTCCCGCTCCGAGAGCAGCGCGCGCGACCAGCGGATCGCCAGATGCAGCCGTCCGGCGGTGGACGCCGCCGTCACACTGAGGCCCCGGGGCAGCCGGGCGGGGGCCGAGAACCAGACGGCGTCGGCCCGGCCCGCGTCGCCGAAGTCGAGGGTGTACGGAGTACGTCCCAGATTGCTGAGCAGGGCCGTCGACGTCCACGGCGCCGCGGCCCGCCGTACGCCGCGGGTCACGGCGGCCCGCCACGCCACCGGCAGCACCGGGGCCGTCAACAGGGCTACCCCGTAACCGAGTTGCGGTCCGGTGGTGGCTTTGAGGGCGCGGGTACGGTCCCCGGTGCGGCGCAGCAGCTCGCCGACGGCGTCCGCGTCCCCTTCGGCGGCGGCCCGCTCACCGGCCGCCAGTTCCGCCGGGGTGAAGGGCACCTCCACCAGCCGGGTGCCGTTCCCGATGGGCATATCGGCTCCGCGCGGCCGGTCGTCCACCGGCATGGTGATCCGCGTCGGGCGCGGCGGTGCGCCCCGCCCCTGGTTCCAGTGCGCGATGGTCAAGGCGGTGGCGACCAGCAGCTGGTCGTTCACGGTGTACGCGGCCCCGGGCGGGCGGCGCGGTACGGCCAGGTCGGCCACGAGGAGGGCGTCGCCGGGCCGGCCGGACGGGGTGCCGCGGGCCACCCGCGCGGGCGGCACCCAGGGGGACGGTCTCGGGGCTGCCCCGCCCCGGGGGACCGGGGCGGGGCGGACGGGGGGCGCGGCCGGGGCGTCGGCCCGGCCGCCGTACAACTCGGCGGCCGTCGCCAGGACCCGCAGGCCCGCGGGCGCGTCGAGGGCCGTGTGGTTGACCGTGGCGAACAGGGCCGTACCGCCGGGCCGTCCGGGGTCGGCGACCAGCTCCACCCGGATCGGCGGGGCCGCCGACAGCGGCGGGGCCGAGGCCAGACACCGCTCCCTGGCCCGCTCCAGCGCCTCCGGCTCCGGCGCCGGAACGGTCACCAGGGCGACATCCGGGTCCGGCGCCGGGGCGAGCTGCCAGAAGTAGCGGCGCCGGTACCACGGGCCCGGCGCCTGGCGTATCAGGGCGCGCGGGTGGCGGTGGAGCGCTTCGGTGAGCGCCTGCCGGAGCCGGTCCGGATCGGGCCGCCCGGGGAGCCGGATCTCGATATGGATCGACTCCGGCTCCTCCGCCCGGAAGCAGTGCCGCGCCAGCTCGTCCACGACCGGGAACGGCACCAGGGGGTGCCGCCCGGCGTGGGCGGTGCGCGCGGGTCCGGCGAGTGAGGTCACCGGACGCCGCTTCCGGGGGCGCCGGGGTCGTACGGCCGGGTCGCGCCCGGGTCCGTACCGCTCGGAGGAGCCCCGGGAGGGGGTACGTCCGGGTATCCGGCCGCCTCCCGGGTGGCCCCGGGCGCCGCCGCCGTACCCCTGCCCTTTCCGAGGCGGAAGCGGGATACCGGACCGGAGCCGGACCCGGGTTCGGCCGCGGGTTCCCGGCCGCCCCGGCCGGTCGCGCCGACGGTCACCAGGGCCGCGAAGAGCGCGATGAACGCCAGTACCTGGGCCGTGTGCCCGAACGCGCCCGTGCCGGCGGCCAGCGGCTCACCCGCCCCGGTGGCGGCCACGACGCCCGCCCCGGCCATCGCGGTGAACGCGATCGGCACCAGCAGGGTGTGCCGCCACAGGGCGATCAGGGCGAGTACCGGGACCAGCAGCGCCAGCCAGCCCGCGACCACCACGGCCACCAGCGTCAGCGCCACCAGCCCGAGGACCGTACCGGGGCCGTGCTCGGTGTGGACCGCGTGGTCGGGGTGATCGGGGTTCTCCTCGCGCCTGCGGTACAGGACCAGGCCGATCAGAGCGAGCAGGGCCACACCGCCGGCGATCAGCCCGGCCTCGTACACCTGGTCCGGCTCGTACGTCAGCTCGATCGTGCCGCCCTCGCCCGCCGGGATCTCGAAGCCCTGCTGCCAGCCGTCGAGCCGGAGCGGCTTCAGCTCCTTGCCCTTGAGGGTGGCCTTCCAGCCGTCGTTGAAGTTCTCGTACGTCGTCAGATACGAGACGTCGCCCTGGCCGACCGACACCTCCCGGCGGTCGCTCAGCCAGTCCCCGACGCTGACGGCCCGGCCCACGCCCGGCGCGGCCGGGGTGCCGCGGGTGAGGGTGACATCGGTGATCGCGAGCGGACCCGCGTCCCCCGCCTCGACCTTGTGCTGTCCGGCGGCGAGTTCGAGCGCCGGGCGCTCGGCGCCGTCCCGGCAGAGCGTCACCTCGATCGGGCGCCGCTGCCGCAGATCCCCGACGGTGCCCTTCGCGCTGGTCGGGTGCAGGGTCTCGTCGACCAGCAGGGCCGGCCCCTGGCCGCACGCCAGGCTGAACGGCTCATCGGCGTCGGGCTGCGCGGTCCGGTACTGCGACAGCGCCGGTACATGCAGCTCGGAGAGGCCCACGGGGAGCTGGAGATCGGCACCGGCGACCGGGTTGTGCAGGGTCACCGGAGCGGTCTTGGTGATGGTGATGTCCAGCCGGTTGGTCTTGATCGGGGTGAAGCGGGCCCAGCCGTTGTCGTCCACATTCGCGATCGCCGCCCCGTCGGGCGAACTGATCTCGATCTTCGTGGGACGGGCCGAGAGCCCGCCCGCGGCGGCCAGGACCAGCGAGCCCACGTCCTGCTTCGGGCCGGTCCACTGGAGCCGGATCACCGGCTTGCTCCCGGCGATCCACGCGGTCGACAGATCGCCGTCGGTCAGGTTCCGCGGTGACAGACCGGTACCGAGGCGGGCCGTCGAGTCGGCGGTGGCCGTGATCCGTCCCGGCTGTCCGGGCTCGGGCGGCGCCACCTGGTACAGCAGCTTGTCCAGGGCGTCACCGGGTACCGGAACCGCCTTGGCCTTCACCTCGTACGCTCCGGCGGTACCGGTGGTGAAGGAGCGGTGCAGCCCCGGCTCCGTACCGGCCGGGGAGAGCCCGCCCGGGTCGGACGGCCGGTGCAGGGAGACCAGTTCGCTCGCCGCGTCCGAGCCGACGCCGTCGGTCGGCAGCCGCAGCATCCGGGTCACGGTGACATCGGGTACGGCGATCTCGGCGAACCCGGCCCCGGCCAGGCCCGGCCGCCCGGACTCCACGGCCAGGACGGTGATCTTGAGCCAGCCGGTCTCACCGGCGGGCGCCTCGATCGTCTGGGGCTTGCCGTTGGTCGCCAGCGGGCTGATCCTGCTGCCCTGCTGGGTCTCCACCTTCACCCGGGTCGCGGCGGACCGCACCCCGTCCTGGGGGAGCGGGGTCACGTCCAGCGTCGACGGCAGGGTCTTCTTCCCGTCGAACGCGATCCGCAGCCACTGGCCCTTCGAACTGCCGGAAACACCCGTGGCCCACGCCGTGTCCGGGTTCCCGTCGAAGGCGTTCACCGGGTCGTACTGCGGCAGATGGAAGAGCCAGTTGCCGCTGGACGACGCCGTCACCGCGCGGGCCCCGCGCAGTTCGGCGACCGTCTGCCGGTCCGCGCCCTTCACCGGCAGGATCTGCCGGGGCTCGGCCCCGGGGTCCTGCATGCTGCCGGAGTGGTTCCGCTCGTCCTCGGTGTACGTGTACGAGGTATTGGCGTTCACCAGCCCGAACCGAGTGTCGGCGCGGCGCAGTCCGTCACCGGTCACCTGGAGCGCGGGCCGGTCGACACCGGGATGCCGGTCGCCGGTCAGTACGGTCGGCCGGCCGCGCAGCGACGGATCGGCCGAGAGCGGCAGCAGCGACTCCGGCCCGCCGGACACCACGGCCGTATCGGCGGCCGGGTAGATCCCGGCCCGGTCCGGCCGGCCGGAGCCTTCGGCGGGCGCGTAGATCTCGACCGCCCGCTGGCGCGGATAGAGCCCCTCGACCTGGAGCGGGGTGTCGTCCGCGATCCGGCCGCCGGTCATCACCGGGCCGAGTCCGGTGACCCGCTCGTAGCCGGACTGCTCCAGCGCCCGCTTCACGGTCGGGGTGGGCACATAGCCGATCTGGTCCGGGTCGAGGTCGTTGCGGACCACCACGTAGTGCAGTCCCGCCCGGCTCAGGTAGTCCCGCAGGCCGGGGATCTCGGCGCCGGTGAGCAGCGCCTGCTCCACGGCGTCCATCGCCCGCCGGTTGCCGGGCGTACCGAACGGCACGTAGTCGCGCTGCGCCCACGGCGATTTCGCGAGTACGTCGAGGGGCTGGTCGATGGGGGAGCCCCAGGTGTAGACGCCGTGCGCGGTCGCCGGGACCACCAGGGCCCGGGTGTCCGGGGAGTTCTTCTTCAGCCAGTCGGCCGTCGCCTCCCAGTACGTCGGCAGCTTTTGGAACGAACCCGGCTGCAGTACGGCCCCGGTGACATACGGCAGGGCGAGCCCGGGGAGCACCAGCACGGCCGCGATCAGCGGCGCGTACCGCCGCCCCCACCGCACCCCGTGGCCCGGCCGCGGTCCGCGCACCCGCTTCGCGACGGCCGTCAGATGGACCAGCCCCAGCACCAGGGCGAGCGCCAGACCGGGCTGGAACTTGTAGATGTTCCGGAACGGCGCCAGCACCCCGTCCAGCAGATCCTGTACGGGCCCCGCGAACGGCCCGCCGGACTTCCCCGCGTATCCGGCGAGGGTGAGCAGGGCGACCGTCATGACGGTCAGCACCAGCCAGCGGCGCTCCGGCAGATCCCGCCGGGCCAGCCCGGCGAGGCCCAGCGCGGCGGCCAGCGCCGAGCAGAGCACGACCGGCACCGAAGCCGCGACGCTCCATCCTGCGGGCAGCCACGCCTCGCCGAAGTGCAGATACGCCACCCAGTTGCCCGCGCCGCGCAGGGTCTCGGTGGCCGCCATGGTGTCCGTGGTGACCTGTGACGTCTCGATGTACGGCAGGAAGTTCTCCCCGTACGTCCCGAGGAGCAGCAGCGGGATCACCCACCACAGGGTCGCCAGCAGCACCCCCGGCACCCACCACGCCAGCAGCCTCAGCTTCCGGGGGCTGTTGGGGCGGGAGAGCAGATAGAGGCCGACGGGGAGCAGCGACGCCAGGGTCGACGCCGCGTTCACCCCGCCCATGAACGGGATCAGTACGGCGGAGCGCAGCGCCGCGACCCGGGCGGAGTACCGGTCGTCGGTGAGCGGCAGCAGCACCCACGGCAGCAGCGCGCCGGGCAGCGCGGCGGCCGACGTGGAGCCGACGACGATGGTGAACGTCGGCCAGAGCGCGTACACCGCGGCACCGAGTAGCCGGGTCGAACGGCTGCCGACACCCAGGCGTTCGGCCAGCCGCAGCGCGCCCCAGAAGGCGGTGGCCACCACCAGCGACAGCCACAGCCGCTCCGCCAGCCACACCGGCAACTGCGCCAGATCGGCGAGGCCGTAGTAGGGGAGCATCGGGAACGCGTAGCCGATGTACTGGTCGGTGAGTCCGCCGAAGCCGCCGCGGTCGTGCCACAACTGTCCGAGATCGGCCATGAACCCCCAAGGATCGGTGGCGACACCGAGCTTGGTCTCGAACGTCATCCGTCCCGGCGACACCGCCAGGAAGAGCACGAACACCACGGCCCAGAAACCCAGCAGCCACCGCCGCGACCGGGGCCCGTCGGGAGGGTCCTGGGTCGCACCGGTGGTCCGGACGGTTGCCGGAGGGGGAGCCTGGGCCGCTGGGGCCGTACTGGTCATGGGCACCGCCGAAGAATGAGGAGGAGATTCCAGGTAGCGAACTCACGCAGGCCGGGCACCCGGGTCACCGCCCCGGCCAGGAACGGCCAGTAGCGGGACCGGGCCGAGACCACCGTGACGTCGGTCCTGGCCCGTACCTGGCGCAAGGTGGGACCGATGTGCACGGCGAAGAGGTTCTCGCCGAGGGTGTGCTTGGCGCGACGGCCGGTACGCCGCTCGTAGCGGGCGCGGGCCCTCGCGGCGCCCAGATAGTGCCAGGGCGCCCACTCATGGCCGCCCCAGGGGGAGAGCCAGTTGGTGAAGGAGAGATAGATCAGCCCGCCGGGGCGGGTGACGCGGACCATCTCACTGATGAAGGTCTGCGGATCGTCCACGTGCTCCAGGACGTTGGAGGAGACGCAGACATCGGCCGAACCGTCCGCGAGCGGCAGCAGATAGCCGTCCGCGACGACCGCGCCCTCGGGCGGCGCGGGACCCAGCTCGCGCGGGTCGGGCTCGAAGAGGAGACCGTACGCGCCCCGGCGGCGGACCTCCTCGGTGAGATGGCCGCCCCCGCCGCCGATGTCGACGACGGTCCGGCCGCCGACCGGACCGTCGTACGCCTCGATCTGGTCGACGGTGTCCCGGGCCAGCAGGGTGTAGCACGCCCTCGGGTCCTCCTGCTCCCGCATGAAGGCCCGGAACAGGGCCCACGAGCGGCGGAAGGAGGGGTCCCTGAGCGTCGTGCGGCGATCAGTCCGCCGCGCGGGCCCGGGGACGGCGCCCGCGACGGAGCGGACGGATGGAGCGGGGGTCGGCATCGGTACTCACTTCCGCCGGGAGGGCGTCGGGGCGGGCTGGACGGTCCGGGCGGGCTGGGCGCCTCGGGCGGTCGGGGTGGATCGGGCGGCACTGGCGGTACGGGCGGTCCGGGCGGGATACGCGGACTCCTGGGTTCCGGTCCGCCGGGCTCCGGGCCGGGGCACGCCGGACGGTTCGGAACCGAGGGACCGGCCGGGCAGGCCGGGCGGTCCTCCGCCGGGGCTCCGCTCCTGATCGGAGCCGTGGCCCCGGCCGTGACCGGGTCCTTCGGCCGGTCCGCCGGTCCGGTCGCGGCCCGTGTCGCGGTGCCGGGCGACGGCCTCCGCGGCGACGGCGCGGAACGCCCGTACCGTATTGGTCCAGGTGTATCCGGCCGCCAGCTCCCGGGCCGCCCGCCCCATCGCCGCCCGGCGTTCCCGGTCGAGCGCCAGGGAGCTCCAGGCGGCGGCGAACGAACTCTCGCCCCGGGCCAGGACGCCGCTCACCCCGTCGTCGACCGAGTCCCGCAGCCCCGGCACGTCGAAGCCGACCGTCGGCGTCGAACGGATCGCGGCCTCGGTGACCACCAGACCCCAGCCCTCCACGGCCGACGGATGCAGCAGCAGCCAGGCGGAACAGAGCAGCCGGTGCTTCTCCGCCTCCGTCACATGCCCCGCGAACTCCACACCGGGGCCCGCGAGGCGCTCCAGCCGCTCCCGCTCCGGACCGTCGCCGACGATGACGAGCCGGCCGCCGGTCACCGGCCGCACCCGCTCCCACAGCCGGAGCAGCAGATCGATCCGCTTGTACTCCACCAGCCGCCCCAGCGCCACGAACAGCGGCTCGGGCGAGCGCGGATGCGAAGGCCCCGGCTCCTCGACCCCGTTGTGCACCAGACGGATCCGGTCCTGGTCGACGCCGATGGCGCGCAGCGCGCCCGCCGTGGAGGGGGAGACCGCGACCATCAGATTCCGCCGCTGCGCCTCCCCGAGGGCCCAGTACTCCAGCCGCCGTCCGAGCCGGCCCGCCGGGGCGAGGACCCGGCCGCCGAAACGCATCTCCCACAGTTCGGTATGGACATGATTGACCAGGCAGAGCGTCGGGCCGCGATGCCACAGAGGCGCCAGGTACGGCATGCCGTTGCAGACCTCGACCAGCAGATCGCACGGGCCGACCTGTCGCTCCAGGGTTCTGCGGGCCCGCAGGAAATGACCGAGGTCGCCGCCCGCCGACACCACGCGGTAGTCGCGGTCGGCGGCCGGACCACCGCAGACGAGGGTGACCTGATGGCCCAGCCGCTGAAGGCCGCCGGCCAGCCGGTCGACCAGGATCTCGGAACCTCCGGCGGCGGAGTTGCCGAGGTCGCGGCGGGAGAGGAAGACGATGCGGCGCGGCTCGCCGGGCCGCGCCGCGGAGGGCTGAGCGGGCCGGGAACCGGCCGTGCGCAGCGAAGCGGGCACGTGCTGGGGCATGGGTGCTCCGATGCGTCTCGGGGTGCGGGACCGTACGGCGGTCGCGGTGCTGGACCGCCTCCGGCACGGAAGGAGCGGACGGTGCGGGATCGTCGGGACGTCGGGACGTCGGGATGGGAAACGGGAACGGGTTACGGGGGACGGGGGTGAGTGAAGGGCGAGCGGGGAGGTACGAGGCGGAACGGGACGATCCTGTGCCGGGACGTCGTACGGCGTCGCGGCGATACGGGCCCGCGGTGGTACGGGCTTTCGTTGGTACGGGGTCGGGACGGGCGGGCCCGGTCCGGAGCCGCGTCGGGGAGCGACGGATTGTCGCGCGCGGTCCGGTCCCGGTGCCGTCCCGGTCCCGGTGAGCCGGCCCCGGAGGGTGCCGGGGCCGCTCGGATGTGACGGGGTACCGCACGGATGGTGTTCGGGTGGGTGGGAGGGACAGTTTTCGCCCACCAGTTCATTGCGGCTACTCACCGGGATGACAAATTGCCCAACTGTTACCGGGCGTATCTCATCACCGGGTTGAGGATTCCGGCGCCGGGGCCGGAACGGGGGACGCCACGAGGCTCCCGGGGCGACCCCGGGCCACCAGAACCATGCCTGCCACGGCCAGCAGCAGGCCCAGACCGCCCGCCCCGGCGGGCGCCGTCACCCCCACCAGCCGCAGCTTGCGGTTGTCCTTCTTCGCGATGTCGACCTGCGTCTTCTGCGTCTCCTCGGTGAACGCGATGCGGTCGCTCCGCAGCAGCACCACTTCGCCCTCGCCGGAGGTCGCGCCGGGCGCCCGCAGGGTCTTGCGCGGACCGATCGCCGCGAACAGGATCCGCCCGGTCTTCCGGTCCACGACCAGCTCGATGCCCGTGTTGGCGTACCACTCCTCGGCGAGCACCTGGCCGCTCCCGCCCACCAGTACCCCCGGCACCTGCCGCGTCCCGGTCTTCACCGGGTCGACCGTGCCCGTGAACCGGTAGCCCTCATACCCCTGGACCTTCTTGGTGCCCCGGAACTCCAGCGGCACGGTGGCCCCCAGCGTGCTGTCCCACCAGCGGTAGGAGCGCTTCTCCACATTGAACGGGAACTTCAGATACGCCTCGCCCTCGAAACGGGGCGTCTCCCCGCAGCAGTGCACGGGGGCGTTGGTCTTCCGGTCGGTCACCCAGCGTTCCACCGTCCACTGGAAGGCGTCGGTGGGATCGGACGCGGGCAGCGAGCCCGGGGTGTCGACACTGGTCGACACGTCCCAGACGGCCCGGCCGCTCTTCTCGCTGTCGGCCACGTCGCCGCGGACCTTACGGGTGATGGTGAGCTTTGTCTCATCGACGGTCTTGACCTTCTTGGCATCGAAATAGCTGCCCTGACCTGTGAAGACCGTGGTCGCGTCGGTATCGGTCGGGGTGCGCTGGGCGCGCGGCTCGACATACCAGGCGAGCATCGCGGCCAGCACCAGCAAGAAGGTTCCTATGCCCAGCAGAACGAGCGAGAGGGGTGAGGTGGTACGGCGCATCCGGGCACTCCAGAAGGGGTTCGAGGCGGCTCGACACGGTGTCGGGAAATCGCGGTCACAAGGTGACGGAACGTATGCGCGCGGGTGAGAAACGCAGCCGCGGTACGGGGCGGGAACCGTAGGCGCACCCTTGACGAGGTGTCAATGCATTGTTGAAACTGACTCCCGTCGGTCGGGGCCGACGCGCGCCGCCATCCGGACAGCCGGATCGGGAACGGGATGGGAACCCGTGACCCCTCGCGATACGGGAAACCCGACGGCACTGGCGCGGATCACGCGGATGATCCAGGGTGGGGACGACCTTTCGACCGGAAAGGCTGGATCCCCAGCATGTCCAGACTGCTCGCCGCCGCACTCACCGTCGTGGCCGCCGCCGCCCTCGCCGTAGGCGCCGCCTTCGGTGTCGTGGCCCTCCTCGGCGCCACCCCGGACCAGCCCAACACGCCCCTCGTGACCTACGAGACGCCTGCCGGGGAGCGCTGACCGAAATGCCCGCACCACCCCCGGGATCCCCGGGCGCCGGCCCGGCCCACGCCGGCCCCGAGGACCGGACCGTGCCCCCGGCCGGGGCCCGTTCCGCCTGGCACGACGTACCGCGGAGCCAGGTCCGCCGGTTCGCGGCGCTCGCCATGGCCGAGGCGCCCGCCCTGGCCGAGGAGATCCTGGCGGAGATCCGCCGCGAGTATCCGCACGTCCCGGTCATCCTCGACGACTCCGGGGAACCCAAGTCCCTCATCGGCATCCGGCGCGCCATCGAGGTCTTCGTCCTCCATGTGGAGACGGGCGAGGACCGGCCCCGCGTCCACCCCGAGGTCTTCCAGGACTTCGGCCGGGGCGAGGGCATCGGCGGCCGCAGCCTCGACTCCCTCCAGGCCATCTACCGGCTCGGCGTCCGGCTCACCTGGCGGCGCCTCGCCGAGATCGGCCAGCGCGTCGACATCCCCCCACCGGCCATGTACGAACTGGTCGACGCGGGCTACGAATACCTCGACGGCCTGGTCGACCAGTCGGTACGCGGCTATGCCGAGGCCGCCGCCCGGCAGGCCGGGGAACGCCTCCGGCTCCAGCGCGAGCTGATGGAACTCCTCCTCGCCGAACACCGCACCCGACCCGCCGCGGGCCCGCACGAGATCGCTGCCGCCCTCGCCGAACGCGCCGCCCGGATCGGCTGGCCCCTGCCCGCCAAGGTCGCCGCCGGGGTACTGCTGCGCCCCGCCCGCCAGGCCGTCGCCCCCGCCGTCGGCGAGGGCGTCCTGCTCGACATGGAGGCCGAGCGCCCCCGGGTGGTCGTCCCCGATCTGGACGCGGCCGGACGGCCCGAACTGCTGCGGCGCGCCATGACCGGCTGGTCCGGCGCCATCGGACCGCCGGTCCCGCTGGTCGACGCCGCCAAGTCGCTGCGCTGGGCCGAGGCCGCCGTACGCCTGATGGAACGCGGACTGCTCCCGGCGGGAGAAGTGCTGCACTGCACCGAACACACCGAGGCCCTGGTACTCCTCCAGCCCGAGGAACTGATCGACGACCTGGCGCGCCGCGCCCTCGCACCGCTCGCCCACTGCGCGCGCACCCATGCCCGCCGCCTCGCCGAGACCCTGCTCGCCTGGCTGGAGACCCGCGGCGGCGCCCCCGAGGTCGCCGCCCGCCTCGGCGTCCACCCCCAGACCGTCCGCTACCGGCTCCGCCAGATCCGGGAGCTGTGGGGCGACGAGATCGACGACCCGGACCGCCGCTTCGAACTCGAACTGGTCCTCCGCGCCCAGCGGCTCCGCGGCGACCTGGGCCGGTTCACCCCCTGAGCCCCCTGACCCCCTGAGTCCGCCGAGCCCGGAGCCGGCCCGGGAACGGACGGCGGCGGTGACGATACGACTCCGGAACCGGCGGGCCGCCCGGGGCGGCGACCGGGAGCACGGATCGTTACGGCGTCAACCGGATCGTTGTTGATTCACCCGTTCCGGAGAGGGCGGCGGGGAGTTCGGCAGTGGCTTTCGGTCAGGACGAGGGCGGCCGTTGTGGGTGGCGCGGTCCCTGGGGCGGGGGTTGCGGCCCGGGGAGCGCCCGGCCCCGGGAGGCGGGCGGGAACTCCGGGACGGGCGCGGGGAAACCTCTGGCACCAGGTTGACCGAACCCACCCCTTCATCACTTTACGTATCGATGAACGCGCGTTTCGCTACTAGGCGTTGCGGGTCGTCGTGGCGTACCAGCGGTACGCGCCGTCGGCGGTGCCCGCCTCCCGACAGCGCAGACTCGAAGGGGATGAACCATGGCCACACCTCCCGCTCCGCTCCGCGTCGCCCTCGTCAACGGCAGCTTCGAAAGCCCCGGCGTCACCGATATGGCGTTTCTGCCGGACGCCTCGCAGACCCAGACACCCGGACGTGTCCCCGGCTGGCTGACCACCGCGTCCGACCATCTGATCGAGCTGTGGCACTCGGGCTTCCAGGGTGTCCCGGCGGCCGACGGCGTCCAGTTCGCCGAGCTGAACGCCAACGAGGTCTCGACGCTCTACCAGGATCTGCCCACCACCCCCGGGACCAAGCTGTACTGGCGGCTCCAGCACCGCGGGCGGCAGGGCCGGGACACCATGGCCCTGGACATCGGCGCGCCCGGCGCCACCGTCGAGCAGCAGCGGTTCACCGACGGCAACACCGAGTGGGGCCGCTACACCGGCGTCTACACCGTCCCGGCGGGACAGACCCTGACACGGTTCGCCTTCCGCTCCATCTCCGCGGCCGGAGGCAACCGAGGTATCGGCAACTTCCTCGACGGCATCTTCTTCGGGACCGCGCCCGCCGTCGTCCTGGAGAAGACCGCCGTGCCGATGGGACCGCTGGAGGTGGGCGACACCCTCACCTACCGCGTCACGGCGCGCAACGAGGGCGGCGGCGACGCCGAGAACCTCGTCCTGACCGACGCCGTACCGGAAGGCACCAGCTATCTGCCCGGTTCCCTGCGGATCGTCGACGGCCCCGGCGCCGGGGTCAAGACCGACACCGGGGGAGACGACCAGGCCGAGTACGACCCCGCGAGTGGCAGAGTCGTCTTCCGGCTCGGCGCCGGGGCCTCGGCCACCCAGGGCGGCAGTCTGCCCAACACCCGCACGCTCCCGGCCGGGACGACCGTGGAGTACCGGGTCGTGATCGACCGGGCGGCGGGCGGAAGGAGAATCGTCAACACCGCCACCGCCGGCTACGAGAACCGGCTGGGCGAACGGCCCGAACCGCTGACCGCCACATCCGACGAGGAGATCACCGAAGTCAGGCCCGCCGCCGACCTGGTGGTCACCAAGGCCGCCGACGCGACCACCGTCACCGTCGGGCAGACGGTGACCTACCGGATCTCGGTCCACAACAAGGGCCCGAACCGGGCGACCGGCGTCACGGTCACCGACCGGCTCCCCGAGGGCCTCGCCTTCCTGACGGCCAAGACCACGTCGGGCGGCTACGACCCGGCCACCGGCCGGTGGATCGTCGGCGAACTGGCCGAGGGCGCGACGGCGACGCTGGTCCTCCGCGCCAAGGCCACCAGGCCCGGACCGGTCGAGAACACCGCCACCGCCACCGCCGTCGAGAAGGACCCCGACCCGGCGGACAACACCGACTCGGTGACCATCTGCGTCGAACCGGCCCCCTCCTGCTGCGACCCCTGCGCGTCGGAGGGATGAGCCCGGGCCCTGCCCCGGCCCCATCGCGGGCCGGGGCAGGCGGCCGGGAGCACGCCCCCGGTGTGTAGGCGGGCCGAGGCCCCGGGGCGCTCACCCCGGGGCCTCCGCCTCCCCGGGGAGCCGGGCCGTGAGTGTCTCCGTGTCCGGGCGCTCCGGTGCTGGTACGGGCAGATCGCCGGTCATGACAGGACCTCCGACGGGTCGAGGCGGATCGGGGCGGCCCTGTCCCGCCCCGTGGAACGCGGCGCGGCCGCGTCACCAGGACACACCCTGACGCCGCGACGAGGTCAACCGCCGCGGCCCTCAGGGGATCGCCCGCAGCGCGCCCCGGTGGAAGACGATGGACGAACCGGCCGACGCGGTACCGAGCGCCGCGACCCGGGCCAGGACGAAATCGTGGTCGCCCAGTCGGCGGACGTCCTCGGCCCGGCAGTCGAGCCAGGCCGCGGCGCCGGGGAGCAGGGGGTTGCCCGAGGGCGACGTACCGTACGAGAGTCCGGCGAACTTGTCCGTGCCGCCGGCCGCGAACCGGGCGCACAGCTCCTGCTGGTCCCCGGCGAGGACGTTGACGGCGAACGTCGGCGAAGTCCGCATCTCCGGCCAGCTGGTGGAGTTCTCGTCGATGAAGAAGCCGACCAGCGGCGGCCGCAGGGAGACGGAGACGAACGAGCCCACCGTCAGGCCCGCCGGGCCGAGCCGGGTCGCCGCCGTGACGACGGTGACGGCGGTCGGCACCTCGCGCAGGACCCCGCGCAGTACGGCGGGGGCGATCCGCGCGTCGGCGGGCGCGGACGGAGTCGGGCCCATCGCTGACCTCCCGGTCGAATCGTTCTCGGCCCGACCCTGCCAGCCCGGCCTCGCGCGCCGGTCGCCCCCCGGTCGCGGTTGGCAAGGAGCCGTCCGCCGGGCGTCACCCGATGGCCGCCGCCCCGCCGCTGCCCGGCGGGGCGGGACACCGGGCGCCGTCAGCCCGCCGGGAAGAGCGTCCTGGTGAAGTACTGGGTGTCGAAGTACTCCCGCATCACGGCGATCCGGCCGTCCCGGACGTTGTAGACCGAGACGATGTCGGTCTCGTACGGCACCCCGGAGCGGGCCGTGGACCGGGCGACGCAGTCCAGGACCACGGTGTCGCCCTCGGCGACCAGCCCCCGGGTCTCCACGGTGTAGGGGGCGTCGGGGGTGAACCGCTCCATCAGCGGCAGCATGAACTTGTTGAGGATCTCGTCGAATCCGACCCACGCCCCGGCCAGCGGATGATCGCCCGGGATATGGAACACGGCATCGTCGTGGAGGGTGGCCGTGATGGCCTCCGGGTCCCGTACGTCGATGGCCCGGAGATAGGCGAGGACGACACTTTTCGCGTCCGGATGCGTCATGGCTGCTCCTGTGGTCGAGACGAGAAGTGCATGTAAAGCGAGTGGAAAGCGCTGTAGGCGGAATCCGGGATTTCCGTTCCGTTTTCCCGCCGGGCCGGAGTCGCGGACCGGCGGAATCCCGGAGTCCGGACCCGATCGGAAAGATCGGGCCCCGATGGCGCCGACGGGCGCCCGTTCCGCCCTCCGCGGACGTTACACGGGTCCGGCGACCACCAAATCCGGGCAATGAGTAGGGAAAAGTGGTCGAAGGGAGTTCAATTACCGCCCGTGGAGGGGTGGGAGGGCATGGAATGGGTCTGACGTCCTGAGCAGCGCCGATGGGGCACGGAGCGGCTCGCGGAGTGGCCGGAAACGCGCTGGAACCAGCAGGCGGGCACTGATACTTACACTTGTTTCAGGACATCACGAAGGTTAATGTACCTCCACAAGCCAGGCGCGGATTGACCGCCGATGGGGCTGGCATACGTCACACACGGGGTTCCGTCGCTGATCTGACAGCGGCGGAGTGACACGCATAGGGGACATCGCGCATGCAGCAGAACTGTGCATCGAACACTCCGGAGTACCGCGCGCCACGGGCCGCGGGCACCGACTGTCGACCGTGCGGTGCGTCCGCGGGACGCCCGGGGCGGAATTAGCTGTTCCGTTCCGTTGTCGCTCCGGCGGTGTGCGGACATCGCCGGGCCGACGGCGCGGAACGGCGGCCCGAAGCCGAACCCGGTCCGGGGATCGGAAACGATCACCCATGGGCCGGCCGGGGGACGACACCCGGAGCTTCGGGTCCGTCGGCGCGCGGAGACATCCGCGACCCGGGGATCAGATTCCCGCAAAGAAACACACACCAGTCCGCTGTCTCGGATTAAGTCAATTGCGGAGCAGTCATGTGGTTTCGAGTGCTAGGACCATTAGAAGTCGTCAAAGAAGATCACATCATCCCGCTGGGCGGTACCAAGCAGCGGGCGACCCTGGGCTATCTGCTGCTCAACGCCAATCGGGTGGTGTCGTCGAGGGAGCTCCTCGGCGCCCTCTGGCCCGACGGCGCCCTCCCGGCCACCGCGCGCAAGATCCTCCAGAACGCCGTATGGGGCCTGCGGGGCGCCCTCGCGGCCGACCGGGCCGACCGCCAGGCCGGTGTCCTGCTCACCAAGGCACCCGGCTACGTCCTGCGGATCGACCCGGACCAGGTCGACCTCCACCTCTTCCACCGCGGGCTCCGCGACGGGCGCGCCCTGCTGGAGTCCGGCGCCTCCGCCGAGGCCGCCGACACCCTCCGCAGCGCCTTGGCGCTGTGGCAGGGGCAGGTCCTGGCCGACCTCGTGGAAAGCGGGATCAACTGGCCCGAGCTGGCCGCGGCGGCCAGCGCCCGGCTGGACGCCATGGAGGACTACTTCGAAGCCGAACTCCGCTGCGGCCGGCACCAGTCGATGCTGGGCGCGCTGGAGGCGACGGTCGAGGCCGAGCCCCTGCGGGAGCGGCTCTGCGGCCAGCTGATGCTCGCCCTGTACCGGTGCGGCAGGCAGGCCGACGCGCTCAATGTGTACAGCCGGGTGAGGGCGTCCCTGATCGAGGATCTCGGTCTGGAACCCCAGCGGGAACTCCAGGCCCTCCAGCAGGCCATCCTGCACCAGGACTCGGAGCTGTCCCCGGTCGCGACCGGCTCTCCCGCGGTCGCCGCTCCGGCCCCGGTACGGGTTCAGGTCGCGGCGGCCCCGGCGGCCGTCCGTACCGCGCCCGGCGCCGGGGGGGAGCCCGTACGGACCGGTTCCCCGCGGCCGGTCGCCCCGGCGCCCGCCGCCGAGGCCGCGCCGCGTGCCGGGGAGGCCGTCCGCGACCCGGACGGTCCGGAGGGGAGGCTGCCCGCCAGCCGCCGCCCGGTCAGTGTGCTGCTGCTGGACGCCCGGCTCAGCTCCCGGCCCGACCGGAGCAGGCCGGAGGGCGCCGACGAGCTCCGGGACACCGTCACCGGCCGGATCCGGGAACTGGTGCACGGCTTCGGCGGATCGGTGATCTGCTCGATCGGCTCCACCCGGCTCGCGGTCTTCGGGCCCGAGGGCGGCGGTGACGGCTATGCCGAGCGGGCGGTCCGCGCGGCGCTGGCGATCCGCGGCGAGTTCCACGCCCCGGACGGGGTGATCCCGCTCAGCCGGTCGATCCGCCGGGGCTGCGAGGTCACCATCAGCGCCGCGGTGGCCACCGGACAGGCCCTGCTGCGGTACGAGGACCGCTGTCCCGAGGCCCTCGCGTCGGCGGACGGGTCCCTGCTGGACGAGTGCCAGTCCCTGCTGTCGCTGGCCGCCCCGGGGGACATCCGGGTCTGCGACGCCACCTGGCGGATGACCGTCCCGGCGCTCTCCTACGTCCAGGCCGGGGACGCGCCCCGGGTCTGGAAGCTGACCCGGACACCGCGCCGGGACGAGCGGGCCCAGCGGCCCCGGGTGGTCGACCGGGAGATCGAGCTCGACGTACTCCGGGGCATGCTGGAGCGCGTCCGGCAGAGCGGCACCCCGCATGTGGTGACCGTCTTCGGCGAGGCGGGCACCGGCAAGAGCCGGTTGCTGGAGGAGTTCGAGCGGCGGGCCATGGGTCAGCCGTCCGCGATGCGCTTCGTGGTTCCCGGCGGCCTCGGCGGCGACGGCGAAACCTGCTGCGACTCCCATCTCTTCCACTCCCGGATGAGTCCGCTGCTCGATCCGCACGGCGCCGAGAGCCGCAAGATGGACCTCGGCCAGCTGGCCCGGTCCACCCGGACTCCGCTGGTCGGCCTCGAACCCCACTGTCCGCTGGTGGTGATGGTCGACGATCTGCACGAGGCGGACGACGCCGTACTGGACTTCATCGGCGCCGTCGGTCAGGAGACCGCCGAAGGCGCCGTGTTCATCGTCGCCACGGCCCATCCCAAGTTCCTGGAGCGCCGTCCGGGATGGGGCGGCGGCGTCCCCCGCTTCACCACCCTCTCCATAGGCCCGGCGGGGGCGGCGGCCCGGCCGCTGCCCTCGCCGTCCCGGGCCGATCTCGTCGGCCGGAGCTTTCCCGGCTACGCCGACTGCACGCCCTGACACGGGCGATATCCGCCCCGGCGACCCCGGAGCGGAGCGCCGAGGGGACGGAGCCGCCACGGCTCCGTCCCTTTGTGCCGTACGGCCGCCGGACAAACGGCGGCCGTATCCGGTTCTTTGTCACGGCTGTCACTCTCGCCACGGCGGTAACGGGGCGACGGCTGCCCCGGAACATGAAGAATATGTTTACGGCGGATGTCGAGTGGCTTTGGTCATGCGCCGGTAACCGTCCCGGATGGTGGAATTCCGCCCGGTCGGTGAGCGCAACGGCGTGAGCCGTCGATTGACGCGAGATGTGCGACGACGGCTAGCATCATATTTTAGCTGCAATTGAATCGTATTTTACTCGACTTCGCCAGTACGCCAGGCAAAAGATCCAGGTCGCTTACCGGGAAGGTGTACGAGACATCGTGGAATTCTCCGTACTGGGACCTCTGCGGATGCATGAACGCGGGGTGTCCTACACACCGACTGCGCCGAAGCAACGGCAACTGCTGGCCCTGCTCCTGCTCAACGCGAACGAGGTGGTGTCGACCGGTACATGTATCGAAGAGCTATGGGAGGACGCTCCTCCCAACAGCGCCCTGTCGACCCTCCAGTCGTACATCCTCCAACTCCGGCGCAGTTTGCGCCGGGTGCCCAGGATCGGCAGTCTCCAGGCCGCCCGGGGGATTCTGGAGACCCGCGACGGGGGATATCTGCTCGCCGTGGCCGACGGTGAACTCGACGCCGACCGGTTCTGGGGGCTCGTCAGGGAGGGGCGCGGGGCGCTCCGGCACGACGACGAACGGGGTTCGGCCCGGCTGGCGGAGGCGCTGAGGCTCTGGCACGGTGCCGCGCTCTCCGACGTCCAGCGGGGTCCGGTGCTCCGGGCGTATCTCGTGGGTCTGGAGGAGGAGCGCGTCAGCGTCCACGAGCAGCGGATCGCCGCCGATCTCCGGCTGGGGCGGCATCAGGAGCTGCTGGGTGAGCTGAGCGGACTCACGGTCCGCTATCCGACGCACGAGAGCCTGCACGCCCAGTTCATGCTGGCGCTCTACCGGGCGGGCCGGCGGACCCAGGCCCTGGAGGTACAGCGGCGGCTGAGTGCGGTGCTCCGTACCGAACTGGGGCTCGATCCCTCGCCCCGGCTGCGGCGGCTGCACCAGGCCATCCTCATGGGGGACGCGGCGATCGACGCGCCCGCCGACACGGACGGCGTACTGTCCGCCGAGCGCCCGGCGGCACCGTCCGGGCGGGGCGCGAAGGCGGCGAACGGTGAACTGGTCGCCGCGTCGCGGACCGCGCACCGGCGGGAGCCGCTGCTGAGGCGCTGAGCGCCGTAAGGGGGTAAGGGGGTAACGGGGGTTAGGGGGTAAGACGGCGGAAGGGGTCCGGGACGACACCGCGCGGGGGTGTCGTCCCGGACCCCTTCCGCGTTGGTTCCGGAGGCCGGTGCCGTAAGCCAAGAGCCAAGAGCCAAGAGCCAAGAGCCGGGTGCCGATGGCGGAGACCTCCGCCGGGGGCGGGTGCCGGGGTTCAGGCCCCGGTGTCCGGCCGGTCCGCCGGATCCCCGGCCGTATCCGCCGCACCGGCCGTGAGGTTGGCCGCGAGGAAGGAGTCGGCGACGGCCCGGACGTACTCCGGGCCGAAGGTGCGCTCCGCCAGCAGCCGACGGAAGATCAGCGGGCCCGCGAGCTGGTCGATGGCCAGCTCCACATCGAGATCGGACCGGAGCGTCCCGTCGTCCTTGGCCCGGCCGACGATCGCCCGGAACCCCCCGGAACCCGCCTGGTACAGCGCTTCCTTGAGTCCGGAGAAGGCCGGGTCGACGCCCGCGCGCTCCACGACGGCCCGCATACCGCGTTCGGCCACGGGATCGTGCAGCAGTTCGCGCAAGCCGTCGAGCTGGCCGATCAGATCGTCGCGCAGTACGCCCGTCGGCGCCGGGCGCACCGAGGCGATGCGCTGGGCGATCGCCTCGTACAGGAGGGCGGCCGCGTCGGGCCAGTGCCGGTAGAGGGTCGTCCGGCCCACTCCGCTGCGGGCGGCGACCGTGACATGGGTGACCGCCGCCCAGCCCTGTTCCACCAACAGCTCCTGGGCCGCGGCCAGGGCCGACGCCCGGCTGCGGGCCGCCCTCGGGTCCATGCCGCGCCCGGGCACACGCGGGCCGTGTCCCGTGGTGTCGGCCTGTGCGGACATCTGCTCCCCTTGACTCGTCGTCCCCGGTCGATCTGTTGTACGGGCCCGAGTCTGCCACTTCTTTCCGGCCCGCGGGCAGCACGCGGTCTCCGGTGCGACCCGGGCGCCACCCGTACGCGCCGGGCCGCCGAGACTGCCCCCGGGGGCGGCCTCGGCGGCCCGGTCGTTCAGCCGCGGAAGGCGTCCAGATGGTCCCGGGCCCAGTCGGCGAAGGAGCGCGGAGCGCGGCCGAGGACGTCCTCGACATGCGGCGAGAGCCTGCCGTGGAGTTCGGCGCCGTGTGCCACGGCCTCCTCCAGGGTCCTGATCACCCCGTTCGCGGTCTCCTCGGAGAACCGGGCCAGCAGCATCCGCCGGAAGTCGGCCAAGGGGATCGGTTCGAACCGCAGCTCCCGGCCGAGGAGGCCACCGAGTACGGCGGTCTGCTCGCGGGCCGTCAGCGCCTCGGGCCCGGTGAGTTCGTACACCCGGCCCCGGTGCCCCTCGCCGGTCAGGGCCCGGACGGCGACCTCGGCGATGTCACGGGGGTCCACGATCGCCTCCGGGACGTCCGCGAGCGGGCCCCGGGCGGTCCCGTCGGCCTTGATCCCGGGCGCCCAGCCGAGGTTCATGCTCATGAAGCCGTTCGGCCGGAGCACGGTCCACGGCACGCCCGACTCCCGCAGCGCGTCCTCGGCGAGCCGGTGCCAGTGGCCCAGCGGATTGGCCCGCGGGTCGTCGGCGACCTCCACCCCGAGGGTCGACAGCTGCACGATGTGCTCGACCCCCGCCGTCCGCGCGGCGGCCACGAGCCGGGCGTCGTGGGTGGCCTTGTTCGCGCCCAGAGACATCAGGAAGACCTTCTGGACCCCGTCGAGCGCGGCGGGCAGGGTCTCGGGGCGGTCCAGATCGGCGGTCACCACCTCGAACCCCGGGCCGGGTACCAGCCCGCCCGCCGCCGGGTTCCGGCTGAGCGCCCGTACCTTCCGGCCGTCCTCGCGCAGCAGGGACAGCACCTTTCCGCCCACGTTCCCCGTCGCTCCGGTCACCAGGATCACAGTCGTCTCCCTGTCTCCGTCGTCATCTTCACAGTCACATTCGGTGTCGGTGTCGCAGCTGTCCTCATCGACCGCCGCGTCCCGTCACCGGGCGGTCGAGTACGGTCCGCAGGGCGCCCTCCAGCGCGCGGACCGCCGCGTCCGTCCCCCCGGCCGGGCCGGGCGAGCGCCAGGCGACGAACCGGTCGGGCCGGACCAGTACGGCCCCGGCGCCGGAGATCCCGTAACTCCGCAGCCAGTCGCCGCCGCCCAGCCGGTGCACGGGCAGCGGCAGGCCGAGCCGGTCCGCGACCTCGGCCGCCGCCGCGCTCCACTCGTCCGCCGGATCGTCCCCGGCCGCCCCCGTCAGCAGGACGAAGGACCGGCCGAAGAGCGCGGTGGTGGAGGCGGCGGGCGCCCCGTCGGGCAGTTCCGCGTACGGCGCCCGGGACCCGGGGCGCCCGGTCGGCGCGGCCGGGTCCTCCAGCGGCTCCCCGGCGTCGTCCGGCTCGCGGACCACGGCCCCGGAGAGATGGCGGTAGCCGAACGCCTGGACCACCGGCGGCAGCGGGGCCGCGAGCGCCCCGTCGTCGAGATAGGGCGCCAGCCGCTCCACAGTGTTGCGGAGCTGCTGCTCGCCGATCATCTCGGAGACCGGCCGGCGCTCGGCGTCATGGCTGTCGAGCAGCCCGGGACCCGCCTCGCCCTTGAGGACCATGGCCAGCTTCCACGCCAGGTAGAAGCCGTCCGTGACGGCGGTATTGCCGCCGAGGCCACCGGGTGCCGGGACCAGCCGGGCGGCGTCGCCCACCAGGTGCACCCGGCCCTCGCCGAACCGGTCGGCGATCATGCTGAGGATCTCGGTCCGGCCCGTCTCGATCACCTTCAGCGGCAGATCCGGCAGTCCGAGCCCGGTCCTGACCAGTTCGGCGCACCGCTCGTCGGTGAAGGCGCCGAAGTCCGGCGGATGCCGCGACATCCCGAGCACATAGCCGTACCGGCCGGGCACATCGGTGGTGTAGAAGACGCCCGGCACCGGCTCCTGAAGCCAGAACAGGGCGAATCTGCGGCCCTCGGCGACCTCGGGCAGCGCGGCCAGCGGCCCGCTCAGATCGGCGTCGAAGAAGACCCGGAAGATCTCGCCGAGGTCGCCGCGCCCGTGCATACCGATGCCCAGGCCCGCGCGGACCGGGCTGTGCCGGCCGTCGGCGCCGACGAGATAGTCGGCGGTCACGGTCCGCTCGGTGCCGGTCCGCCGGTCGTACAGTACGGCGGTCACGGCGTCCGCCGACTGCTCGAAGGACACCAGCTCGGTATCGAACCGCAGCTCGGCGCCCAGCTCCCGGGCCCGGTCGGCGAGGATCACCTCGGTCCGCTCCTGGCTCGCCATCGCCCAGTCCTCGGGCGACACATGACGCATCGCCATATCGGCGCCGGTGATGGTCTTCCGGACCGGTCCTGTGAGGGAGTCGGCGATCACCATCAGGAACTCGCCGGTGCCGCCGTCGGGTCCGGCCGCCGCGATCCGCCCGGCCACCCCGGCGATCCGCAGCACCTCCATGGTGTGCGGGTACTGGCCCCGGGCCTTCATCACGACCGACGTACCGGGGTGCTTCTCCACCACCACGGGCCTGATGCCGTACGAGCCCAGGAAGAGGGCGGTCGTCAGCCCCGCCAGGCCGCCGCCCGCGATCAGTACGGGCACGTGTTCATCCGCCACCAGGACTCCTCGGTCGTCGGGGGAGTGCTTCTCGGGGTGCTCAGTCTGGGGAGCCCGGTTGGTGCGCCGATGGGGTTCCCGTCCACGCCGGATCCCGTCCGCGCCCCTCCACCGCCGCACCAACGGCGCATCAGCGCCGGGACCGAGGGTGAGGGGCGGCGACGGGGCAGACGGCCCCGCCCGCCGCGGGGAGCCCCACCGGCCCCCGCCCGTCCGCCGGACGAACAGGAGTCGTCGTGGTCGTCTTCGTCAACAAGCTGACGCTCACCGGAGCGGCCGAGGACCTGGAGCGCGTCTACGCCCATGTCGCGGAGTTCATGCGTACCAGGCCCGGACTGATCCGCTATCAGCTCGTACGGTCGCAGAACGATCCGTCCGTCTACTTCAACGTCGCCGAGTGGCAGGACCAGGGGTCCTTCGAGGCGGCGCTGAAGGAACCGGAGTTCCGGGCCAGGCTGCGGGCCCTGGGCACGGTCATCAAGGGCGAGCCGCATCTGTCCGACCCGGTCGCGTCCGGTGTCGGGGAGGTCTGAGCCGTGTCCGGACCCCTGAAGGCCGCCACCCCGGTCGACGGCGACACCTACGCCGGAATCCTCCAGTTCTACGCCGAGCACATGCAGCTCCTCGACGAGCGCGCGGCCGAGGAGTGGGCCGACGGTTTCACCGAGGACGCCGTCTTCGAGCAGAACGTCAAACCGGAGCCGTGGCGCGGCCGGTCCGTGATCGCCGAGCGGATGCGGGCCGGTCTCGACCGGCAGGCCGGGCGGGACGTCCAGCGGCGCCACTGGTTCGGCATGGTGGCCTGCGACCGGCGGGCCGACGACACCGTGCTGACCCGCTACTACGCCCAGGTCATCGAGACCCCGAGGGGCGGGCGGGCCACCACCTACCTCAGCACCACCGGCGAGGACGTGCTGGTGCTGCGGGACGGCCGGTGGCGGATCCGCCACCGGCTGATCACCCATGACGCCACCTGAGAGCGGAGGAGCCCGAGAATGAGCGAGCCCGAGACCGGCCCCGAGAACGCGCCCGCTTCCGAGACCGCGCCCGAGCTGACGCGTGAGCGGGTGGCGGCGGCGTACGCGTCGCTGGTGACCGGGGACCGGGAGCGGATCGCCCGGTACTGGTCGGCGGACGTACGGTTCCAGATGCCCGGAAACCACCAGTACGCGGGCTGGTTCGAGGGCCTGGACGAGTATCTGGAGAAGATGGGCAAGCTGATGGCGGCCACCAAGGGCCGGATCAGCTCCGAGACCCTCGATGTGCTGATCGACCCCGTGGCGGGCGTCTCCGTCGACGTCTACCGCCTCGACGGCTACCGCGGCCACGCGGAGGAGGGCGCCACCTCCCCGTACGACCGGCTGCGGATCGAGGGCGTCCACGTCCTGCGCTGGGAGGACGGCCGGATCGTCGAGGGCCGCAGCGCGCTCTTCGCCGACGGGGTCACCCAGGCCAATCTGTGGTGGTCCCCGGTCGGCGCCGACGGCACCCGGCACGAGTACTGATCCGGTACGGCCGCCCGGAGGTGTCCGGGCCCTCGCGGGGGCCGTCCGGGGCTCCCGGGCGGCCCCCGCCCCGCGCGCCGCGATGACGAAGGGGACCCTCGTATGACACACGCACAGCCGGAACCATCCGCACAGACACCGCCGGAGCGGGCCGAGTACGCGTTCGAGGGCCGGACGGTGGTCGTCACCGGCGGCGGCTCGGGCATCGGCCGGGCGACGGCCCACGCCTTCGCCGACGAGGGCGCCCGGGTCCTGGTGGTGGGCCGCAGGACCGAGGCGCTGGCGGAGACCGCCCGGCACCGGCCGAACATCCGCTGCTACGGCGCCGACCTCTCCGAACCGGACGCCCCGGCGGCCGTGGTGGCCGAGGCCGTCCGGGAGTTCGGCGGGATCGACGTCCTCGTCAACAACGCGGCCCGGCTGCGGCCCGAACCCCTCGGCCGGATCGACGACCTCGACGCCCGGACGGAGCTACGGGTCAATCTGCTCGCGCCGCTCTTCCTCACCCAGGAGGCGCTGCCCCGGCTGGAGGCGGCCAAGGGCACCGTCGTCAATGTCTCCACCGCCGGGATCGGCCGGGGCTGGGCCGGGCATTCGGTGTACGGCGCCGCGAAGACGGCCCTCGACTTCCTCACCCGCACCTGGGCGGTGGAGCTGGCGCCGCGCGGCATCCGGGTCGTGGGCATCGCGCCCGGGCCCGTCGACACCCCGCTCGCCGAACGCGCCGGACTCGGACCCGACGAGGTGGCCCGGCTACGGGCCCGGCAGAGCGCCCGGGTGCCCCTGGGCCGGGTCGGGCAGCCGGAGGAGGTGGCCCGGTGGGCGGTCGAACTGGCCCGCCCGGAGGCCGCCTTCACCACCGGACTCGTCCTGCCCGTGGACGGCGGGGCGAGCGCCGTCTTCTGACCGTTTCCCACCCCGACCGCCACCATCCGGGAGCCCGTATGGAATTCGGCATCAACTTCTTCCCCACCGTCGGACCCGGCGACAAGGACGCCGCCGACTACTTCGAGGAGGCCCTGCGGCTGGTCGAACGCGCCGAGGAGTACGGCTTCGACCATGTGAAGACGGTCGAGCACTACTTCTTCCGGTACGGCGGCTACTGTCCCGACCCGGTCACGTTCCTGGCCGCCGCCGCGGCCAGGACCGAACGGATCCAGCTGGTGACGGGCGCCGTCATCCCCGCCTTCACCCATCCGGTGAAGCTGGCGGGCAAGCTGGCCATGCTCGACAACATCTCCCGGGGCCGGCTCCGGGTCGGCTTCGGACGGGCCTTCCTGCCCGGCGAGTTCGACGCCTTCGGCATCGACCTGGACGAGTCCCGGGCCCGGTTCGACGAGGGCGTACTGGCCTGCCGCAGGCTCTGGTCCGAGGAGGACGTCGTCTTCGACGGCGCCTTCCACTCCTTCGGCCCGGTCACCCTGCTGCCCCGGCCGTACCAGCGGCCCCACCCGCCGATCCTGGTCGCCACGGCCAAGACCGCCGCCTCCTGCGAACAGGCGGGCCGGGACGGCCACGGGCTGATGATGGTGCCGTCGATCAACAAACGGGAGACCGTCCAGGAGATGCTCGGCCTCTACCGCAAGGCGTGGGCCGAAGCGGGCCACCCGGGCGAGGGCGAGGTTCATATGAGCTACGGCTGCTATCTCGCCGAGGACGCCGCCGAGGCCAGGACCAAGGGCCGGGAGTACGCCCGCCGCGCCAACACCGTGATGCGCGACGCGGTCGCCGCCTGGGCCGAGCGCCGCAGCACCGGCTACGCCGGATACGAGAAGGTCGTGGAGAACATCGCCCGCCACGACTTCGACCGGTCGCTCGCCGAGAACAAGACCCTGGTCGGTACGCCCGACGAGATCGCGGAGCGGCTGCGGACCATCCGGGAGTGGTTCGGCGAGATCTCCGTCAGCCTCCAGGTGATCTCCGGCAATCCGCCCTACGAGGAGTCCGAGCGGACGATCCGGCTCTTCGCGGAGGGCGTGCTGCCGCACTTCCGCGCGGCGGGCTGAACTCGGGGCGGACATGGATACGGGCCGGGCCCCGGGGACATCCGGGGCCCGGCCCGTACGTATGACCGTACGACGCGCACGCGGTGCGCGGCCGGTCGTCAGGCGCCGGTGGTGACGTCCCCGACCAGGTGCCGGGCGGACCGGGCCGCGACCGCCGTGACCGTGAGGGCGGGCGGCACCCCCGTACCGGGCAGCAGGGAGCCGTCGATCACATACAGGCCAGGATGACCGGCCACCCGGCCCACGTCGTCGGTGACCGTGCCCAGCGGCACGCCGCCGACCACATTGCCCCCGGTGGTGCCGATCCGGCTGAAGGCCGTACGGCTCCCCGGGTTCGCCTCGTCCAGCCGGTCCAGGGTCCGGGTGATCGAGGCCCGCGCCCCCGCGAAGGCGGGATCGTCGACGGGCCAGCTCAGTACGGCGTCGTCGCGGTCCGGGTCGTAGCGGAAGACACCGAGCGCAGGGGCGGGCACCGAACCGATCGTGGTGATCCACCCCTCGCCCGCCGGGGCGTCCGGCCAGGGGAAGTTGAGCAGCGAGACCGGCCGGGCCGGATCGTCCTTGCCGTCCTGGGCGATGATCGCGCACGGGCCGCCCTGACGGGGGTTGTTCTCCGCCATGCCCGTCCGGGCCGTGATGACCTCACTGTTGCCGACGCGGCTGCCGAGGGCGGCCGGGAGACCGGGCAGGGCGCCGGTCGCCCGGGCCCGCAGCAGGATCCGGTTGGTGCCGAGGGTGCCCGCCGCCAGGACCAGTCGCGGTGTGACGATCCGATGGCGGGACACGATCTCGCCCCGCTCGTCGATCCGGTCGTAGTCGACCCGGTACCCGCCCCCGTCGCCGGGCGCGGTGCCGTCCGCCGGGCCGATCTCCGTCACCGTACTGAGCGGCCGGACGTCGAGCCGCCCCGACGCCTCGGCCCGCGCCAGCAGGGTCCGGTCCAGACTCAGCTGGGCGCCGCTGTTGACCCCGAACACATTGAGCCCGTCGACATGGGACCGCACCCGGGCCCCGGTCATCTCCTCCCGTACGGCATCCCAGTCGACCGCCAGATCGACCTTGCTCCACGGGATCCCGGCCCGCTCCAGCTGGTCGGCGAAGGAGCGCGCCGAGCGGTAGAACGACGACTCGTAGACGTCGTCCGGGATCGGCGCGCAGCCGATCAGCTCCCGGGCCTGCGGATACCACCGCTCCACCATCTCCCGGTAGTCGAGGACGGCGCCGAGCGTATGGGCGAACAGTTCCTCCGACGGCAGGCACATCGTGCCGTTGGACGCCAGGGACGCGCCGCCCACCCCGGCCCCGGCGAGCAGATTCATCCCGTCGCCCGGTACGAACTCCAGGACACCGCAGTAGACGTCGAGTTCGGCGTCGGTCAGCGGGGAGCTCCGGCTCAGCCAGGCGGCCCGGCCGTCCGGCGCGGTCTGGGTGGCGAAGGTGGTGCCCGAGCCGTCGACCGGCCAGCGCCGGCCGCGCTCCAGCAGGACCGTGTCCACCCCGGCCTCCGCCAGCCGCAGGGCGGTGACGGCTCCTCCGTATCCGCTGCCGACGATCACCACATCGGCGCGGTGCTGTTCTCGAACCACTGGGCGGCCTCCTGCCGTGTCGCTACGGGACTGGCGTCTTCTGTCGAGGGGGCGACGGCCCCCGGTGGTCGGTGGACCGTTGGTCTTACGGCGCGCCGGGGCGGCCGGTTCAGCGGTCGTACGGGGGCGGCGGGTGTTCGATCTCCACCACCGCCGACGACCAGGTGAACCCGGCGCCGACCCCGGTCAGCAGGACCCGCTGCCCCGGGCGGAGCAGCCCGCTCCCGGCGAGGTGGGCCAGCCCCGCGAACTGGTCGCCCGCGCCGAGATGCCCCACGGTCCTGGCGAACGGCCAGGTCGTGACCTCCGGGGCGATACCCCAGCTCCGGAGATAGGTCCGGCTGAGCCTGCGGAGCCCGAAGTGCGGCAGGACGAACCAGTCGATGTCGCCGAGTTCGGCCTCCGCGTCGCCCAGTGCCCGCTTCAGCGCCTCCGCCTCGCCCGCGCCGACCCGCGCGACGCTGTACGAGATCCCCACCTCGTCGACGAAGGCCCGTTTGGTGGCCTCCAGATCCATCGGCCGCCGGACCGCGAACGGGGCCGTACCGAACGGGTCGTGGCCCCGGTGCATCGCCTCCAGCTCCGGCTCCGAGACCGTGGCCAGGCTCCGCAGCCGGGCGAAGCCGGGCCGCCGGGAGAGCAGCAGGGCCGTACCTGCGTCGCCGTAGACCGTGCCCGGATCGCTCTGCCAGCGGTCGAAGCCGGGGCCGCAGAACCGGTCGCCCGTCGTCAGCAGGGCACTCCCGCCCCGGGCACCGCCGGTGAGCGCGCTCGCGGCCAGCTCCAGGGCCGCCATGCCCCCGTTGGAGAGCTGGCGGATCTCGATCGCGGGACACCGGTTGCCGACCGCGACGCGCTGGATGTACGAGGCCGGGGCCCAGAGGTCGTGGCCCTGGTAGTAGACGTCGGCGTGCAGGATCAGCTCGATCTCCCCGGGTGCGACGCCGGACCGCCGCAGGGCCGCCGCGGCGGCACCGGCCGCCATCTCGGGCGGTGACTCGCCGTCCGAGACCGCGACGGACAGCAGGTCGGTACGGTCGGCGAGCCCGGCGTCGAACAGGCCGTCCGCGACGGCGTCCGCGACGGCGACCCGGCCGGGGACGTGGACCGCCGCCGCGGCGATGTACAGATCGTCGAACCTCATAGGGCGAATGCCTCTCGTCGGTCGGGCGCGGTCGTGCGGTCGTACGGTCGTCCGGTCGCGGCCGGTTCCCGTCGCCCGGCCGTTGTGTCCGGCTCATGGGAACGGCCGCCGGGCGACGGTGTGTTGACCGTGGCCCGGCGGCCGGGGTGCGGGGCGCGCGCTCGGCCGATCAGCGGGTCGCGCCACGTCGGCCGTCTCCAGTCTCGGAACGGGACATGGGAGCGGGGTGGAGACCGGATGGAGGAGGGGCGCTCGGCACCGCCGCGTGTGCCGGGCGGCGGGGATCCCGGCGCCGCCGGACGACCGGGTTCCGTCCGGCGGCCGGGGGTTGCTCGCGGTCCCTGGGCCGTACGGGGCCGGTCGCGCGGCTCCGCCCCCTATCCCTTCGGCGACGGGGCCTCGACGCCCCCGGGGCGCCCTGCGGTCCTGGCCCGCTGTACTGGTCGGGCCCGGGCGCTTTCACTCAGCTCCGGTCCGGGGTGTGTGTTCCTGGGAGGCTCCAGCGGCCGGTGCGACGCTGAAGGCCGTGCCGTCACCAACGAGGAGGCAGTAGTGCGAGCCGACATTCCGTCCCCGGCCGCCGCCGGGCCGCGCGGTCCGGTGCTCACCTTTCCCGGGCAGGGGGCCCAGCAGCCCCTGATGGCCGCCGGGCTCTACCACGGCCATCCGCCGTTCCGCCGCCATCTCGACCGCGTCCTCGACCTCTGGGGCGCCGAAGGAGCCGCCCTCCGGGCCGATCTGCTCGCGCCGGTCCCCTCCCTCGACCCCGACGGGGTGCGCCGCGCGCAGCCCCTGCTGTTCGCCGTCGACTGGGCCCTGGGACGTACGGTCCTCGACTGGGGTATCCGGCCCACCGCCCTGCTCGGGCACAGCGTCGGCGAGATCGCCGCCGCCACCCTCGCCGGGGTCTTCACCCTGGAGGAGGCCGCCCACCTGATGGCCGACCGGGTCGAACACATCGCGGCGGGCCCGGTCGGCGGCATGCTCGCCGTCTCGGCGGCCCCCGGCGACCTCGCGCCCTATCTGCACGCCGATGTCGTCGTCGGCGCCGTCAACGGACCCCGCCAGGTCGTGCTCGCGGGCTCCGCCGAACCCCTCGCCGAGACCGGGGCCCGGCTACGGGCCGACGGCTTCACCTGCCGCGCGACCCGGGCCCTCAGCCCCTTCCACAGCCCCGCCCTGGCCCCGGCCGCGCGGGCCGCCCTGCCCGGACTCGCCCGGTTACCGCTGCGGGCGCCCCGACTGCCGCTGCACTCGGCGTACACCGGCGGCCCGCTGACCGCCGCCGAAGCCGCCGACCCCGCCTTCTGGGCCGGGCAGCCCGCCGCCCCCGTCCTCTACGGGCCGACCCTCGACGCCCTCCTCGGCACCGGCCGGCATCTGCTGCTGGAGTGCGGCCCCGGCCGGGGCCTGACCACCCTCGCCCGCCGCCACCGCGCCGTCGGCAGCGGCCGTTCGGCGGCCGTGGCCCTGCTCCCGGCCCGCGCCCGGGGCGACTCCACCGACCTCGACAGTCTCCGTGCCGCCGTGTCACACCTCCTCGCGGAGGGGCTGCTGACCGGCGATCCGCTGCCGCTCGACACCGTGGCGCCGGGGTAACCGAACGGCCCCCGGACCCGGCATCGGCGTACTCCCAGGACCGCACCACCCCGGCTCCAGGCCGGACTGCGAGCGTGACAGGCCGGGGCCGGTCACCGGCCCCGCCGACTGCGAGGTGAGGTGAGGATGTCATGGAGCGACGGATCGTCGTCACGGGGATCGGCACCGTGGCGCCCGGCAAACCGGGCACCAAGGAGTACTGGGAGCTGATCTCGACCGGACGCACGGCCACCCGCACGATCTCGTCCTTCGACGCGACTCCCTACCGGTCCCGGGTCGCCGCCGAATGCGACTTCGACCCCGTCGCCGCGGGGCTCACCCCACGAGAGGCCCGGCGGATGGACCGGGCCACCCAGTTCGCCGTCGCCGCCGCCCGGGAGGCCGTCGAGGACAGCGGGCTCGATCTGCCCGCGGCCGACCCCTCCGTCGTCGGGGTGGCCCTCGGCAACGCCGTGGGCTGCACCACCAGCATGGAACGCGAGTACACCGTGCTCAGCGACGGCGGCGCCGACTGGCTGGTCGACCACCGCTACGCCGTACCCCATCTCTACGACCACTTCGTGCCCAGCTCCATCGCCGCCGAACTCGCCCGGCTGGTGGGGGCCGGGGGCCCGGTGGCGCTGGTCTCCGACGGCTGCACCTCCGGCCTCGACGCCATCGGACACGGCGCCGACCTGATCCGCGAGGGCAGCGCCGACATCGTCATCAGCGGCGGAACCGACGCCCCCATCTCGCCCATCACCCTGGCCTGCTTCGACGCCATCAAGGCCACCACGCCCCGCAACGACGACCCCGCACACGCCTCGCGCCCCTTCGACGCGACCCGCAACGGGCTCGTCCTCGGCGAAGGCGCGGCCGTCCTGGTCCTGGAGGAACTGGCCCACGCCCGGCGGCGCGGGGCCAGGATCTACGCCGAGGTCGCCGGGGTCGGCACCCGCTGCAACGCCTACCACATGACCGGACTCCGGGCCGACGGCGCCGAGATGGCCGACGCCATCACGGACGCCCTGGCCCGGGCCCGGCTCGCCCCCGACGCGCTCGACTACGTCAACGCCCATGGATCGAGCACCCGGCAGAACGACCGGCACGAGACCGCCGCCTTCAAGACCGCCCTCGGCCGGTACGCGTACGAGACCCCCGTCAGCTCCGTGAAGTCGATGATCGGCCACTCCCTGGGCGCCATCGGGGCGCTGGAACTGGTCGCCTGCGTCCTCGCGATGCGCGACGGACTGATCCCGCCGACGGCCAACCTCCACGAACCCGACCCCGAATGCGATCTCGACTACGTACCCCTCACGGCCCGGGAGGCCCGGGTCGACTCGGTCCTCAGCGTCGGCAGCGGATTCGGCGGCTTCCAGACCGCCGTCGTCCTGGCCCGGCCCGAACGGGAGACGGCATGAGCGACATCCGCACCGGCCCCGCGGGCCCTACCGCCACCGCCATCCGTACCGGCCGTGCCGGACGTACGGACGGCGGCGGCCCGACCGGCACCGTACGGGCCGTCGTCACCGGAATCGGCGTCGCCGCCCCCAACGGGCTCGGTACCGCCGCCTACTGGGCCGCGACCCTCGCGGGCCGCGGCGGGATCGCGCCCACCACCCGCTACGACACCGCCGGATACCCGCTCCGGCTGGCCGGAGAGGTCCCCGGCTTCGACCCCGGCGAGCACATCCCCAGCCGACTGCTGCCGCAGACCGACCACCACACCCGGCTCTCCCTCTTCACCGCCGACGAAGCCCTCCGCGACAGCGGACTCGACCCGGCCGCCCTCCCCGCCTACGGCATGGGCGTGGCCACCGCGTCCACCATGGGCGGCTTCGAGTTCGGCCAGCGGGAACTCCAGAACCTGTGGAGCAAGGGCGGCCGGTTCGTCAGCGCCTACCAGTCCTTCGCCTGGTTCTACGCCGTCAACACCGGCCAGATCTCCATCCGGCACGGGCTGCGCGGCTCCAGCGCCACCCTGGTCACCGACGCGGCGGGCGGCCTCGACGCCGTCGGCGACGCCCGGCGGCGGATCCGCCGGGGCACCACCGCCATGCTCACCGGCGGTGTCGACGGGGCACTCTGCCCCCTCGGCCTCGCCGGACAGCTCAGCGCCGGGACCATGACCACCGGCGGTCACCGGGCCGACCGCGCCTATCTGCCCTTCGCCGACGGCGCGCCCGGCCAGGTCCCGGGGGAGGGCGGGGCGTTCCTCGTCCTGGAGGACGCGGAGAGCGCCGCCCGGCGCGGCGCCCGGATCTACGGCGAGATCGCCGGATACCGGGCCACCTTCGACCCCGGGCCCGATCCCGCGGGGCCGGGCGCGACCGGTCTCGTCCGGGCGGTCCGGGGCGCCCTGCGGGACGCGGGAGTCCGCCCGGCCGATATCGGTGTCGTCTTCGCCGACGCCGCCGGGGTGCCCGAACTGGACCGGGCCGAGTCCCGCGCCGTCGCCGAGGTCTTCGGCTCCGGCGGCGTCCCCGTCACCGCGCCCAAGAGCATGACGGGCCGGCTCTTCGCGGGCGGCGCGGCCCTCGACCTGGCGACCGCGTTGCTGGCCCTGCGCGACGGGGTGATCCCGTACACCGCGAATGTCGCGGGCCCGGGACCCGACCACCCCATCGACCTCGTCACCGGGGAACCCCGCCGCGCCGACCTGCGGTACGCGCTCGTCGTCGCGCGCGGACGCGGCGGGTTCAACGCGGCGGTCGTCGTACGGCGCGCCGGCGTATGACGCCGCCCCCGCACCCCGGCCCGGTGTCCGCGCACGTTCCGATCTCCGTATCCGACCGACGTATCCGCCGAAGGGACAACCCATGAGCGACATCCGTACGGGCCCGGCCGCACTGGCCGTGGCGGACCTCATCCGCATCATGCGCGAATCGGCCGGTGAGGACGAGTCGGTCGACCTCGACGGCGATGTGCTCGACGCCGACTTCACCGACCTCGGCTACGACTCCCTGGCTCTGCTGGAGACCGCCGGGCGGATCTCCCGGGAGTACGGGGTCGACATCGGCGACGACGCCCTGGACGGGGTGGCGACGCCCCGTGACTTCCTGGCCGCGGTGAACCGGGTGCTGTCCGCGAGCGGGTGACGCCCGCCGGACGACCCCCGGGCAGGGGCCGCGGGCCGGGTGCGGCCGGTCGCGCGGATCCCACGCCCCCCGCCGGCCCGTCCCGGGACGGGCCGGCGGGGGGCTGCTAGGTCGTTTCTTTCGGGTCAGGCTGGGTGAGTGAGTGCGGTCTGGTGCCGTGGATCGCAAGGCGGAGGATTGAGCCACTGCGGTGGGGGTACCTCCCGCGCCGTTAGGCGCAGGGGGCCATTGGTGATTGACGACAACGCGGCGTGGGGGTACCGCCCGGGCCGCCAGGCCCAGGGGGAGCGCGGTGCCAGGGCACGCGAGCCCCAGCAAGATCCGAAAGAGACGGCCTAAGGCGCGGTGCGCGCGGCGAGGACCTCGGAGAGGAGCCGGGTCGCGTTGCGGTGCAGGGGGAAGTCCGTCCCGGGCGGCAGGATTCCGGTACTGGTCAGCAGCCGGGTCACCCGGGCCGTCAGAACGCAGAAGCGGAAGGCCGCGTACAGCTCGTAGTACGCCAGGTCGCGGACCCGGTGTCCGGTCAGTTCCTCGTAGTACGCGACGGTCTCCGCCCGGTCCGGCAGGCCGGGGAGCCGGGGCGCGCCGACGCCCTCGCTCAGATGCCGGTCCAGATGGAGGAACCAGGCCAGATCGGCCTCCGGCGCCCCGATCCCGGCCATCTCCCAGTCCAGTACGGCCGCCGGGGACTCGCCCGCGTAGACGATATTGCCGATCCTGGCGTCGCCCCAGAGCAGCCGGGGCGGGCCGGACTCCTCGGGGAGCCGGGCCCGGAGCCGGTCGAGTGCGGCCGTGGCGACCGTGTTGTGTTCGGCGCCGTAGAACGGCAGCCGGGCGGCGTCGTCGGCGAGCCGCCCGGCGAGTCCGCCGCCGTGGGGTCCCGGCCGGCCGAGGAAGCCGAGGCCGGTGGCGAACGGGTCGAGGCGGTGGATCGCGGCGAGGGTCTCCACCCCGCCGAGCCAGACCGCGCGGCGGCGGTCCGGCGGGAGTTCGGCGAGCCAGCCCTCGCGGTGGTACGAGGGCAGGTCCGCGGGCACCCGCCCCTCGACCCGGCGCATCACCAGGAACGGCGCCCCGAGGACCGCCGGGTCCGGCTCGTGGCCCAGCAGCGGGGCGACCCGGACCGGCGTTCCGGTCAGGATCCCGTGCAGCCGGACCTGGTCCGCCCAGTTGTCGTCGGGGAGCACCCGGTGGCCCGTCGGCGCCACCCGTACCGCCAGCGGTTCCACGGTGCCGTCGGGCCGGGTGGCGTCGCAGAGCAGGATCTCGCCGGAGAACCCGGCGCCGCCGGGGACCCGGACCGGGCCCACGTCCACCGGCCCCGGCCCGGGCGTACGGGCCGTCAGCCAGGCGGCGAGGGTCCGCCGGGTCCGTTCGGGATCGCGTTGTACGGGTACGGGCACGGCCGTCCTCCATCGCCGCGGGGCCTCCCACGGGCCCGCCGGAGCCCGAGTCTGGCCGCCGCGCCTCGGACACCGGTCCAGCGCCGCTGGGGTGCCGCCGCCCCGCCCCGCGCCGGGCCGTTCGGCTCCAGTGGGGCACCCTCGGTCCGCCAGCGGCGGCGAGCAGCATCGACTGCGCGAGCCCGCACGGGCCCGGCGACTCGGGGAGGAACGATGCTGCTTCAGGGCAGGACGGCGGTGGTCACCGGGGGCACCCGCGGACTGGGCCGGGCGGTGGCGCGGGCCATGGCCGACGCGGGGGCCGTCGTCGTGGCGGCGGCCCGTGACGTACCGGAGGAGCCCCCGGACGGGGACCGCCGGATCGTCGCCGTCGAGGCCGATGTCACCGTGCCCGGGTCGGTCGAGGCGCTGATGAAGACCGTCGGCGCCCGGTACGGCGGTCCGCACATCGTGGTCGCCAACGCCGGGATCAGCAGGCCGGGGCCGGTCGCCGGACTCTCGTACGAACACTGGGACGCCGTCGTCGGTACCAACCTGACGGGGGTGTTCCACACGGTCCGGGCCGCCGTGCCCTATCTGCGGGACGTGGTCGACGGCCGGATCATCACCGTCTCCTCGATCCTGGGCCGACGGGCCGTGCCGGGCGCCGCCGCCTACTGCGCGTCCAAGGCCGCGGTGGAGCGGTTCACCGAGGTCTGCGCGCTGGAACTCGCCGCCGACGGCATCACGGTCAACTGTCTGGCGCCCGGCTTCATCGACGAGGGCCAGGGCCGTGCGCTGATGGCCGACGAACGGCTCTGGCCGAGGCTGTCGGCCGGGCTGGCGGCCGGACGGCCGGGGACGGGCGCCGAGGTCGGCGCCGCCGCCGTCTTCCTCGCCTCCGCGCAGAGCGGCTATGTCAACGGCGCCGTACTGCCCGTCGACGGCGCGGTCCGCTGGTGACACCCGGCGCCGACGCTGGTTCCGGTTCCGCGTCGGCTTCCGACGACTGCGGCGGTGGCGTACGGGGGTGAACGCCTCCGCGCCCCCGATCCGGGCCGCAACCGCCCGTCCGTGCCTTCCGTGCCGTCTGCTTCTTCCGCGCCGTCCGTACGTGCCATCCGTCCGCGATCCGAAGGGACGTTCCCGTGCTCGCACATCTCACCCCGGCCGAAGGCGGCCTCAGCCTGCGGCCGAGCCCCGTGGCCGAGCCCGAACCCCGGCCCGACCAGGCCGTCGTGGAGGTCCGGGCGGTCTCCGTGAACCGCGGCGACCTGTCGCTGCTGGCGATGCTGCCCCCGGGGTCCCGGCTCGGCTTCGACGTGGCCGGGACCGTCGTAAGGGCCGCCGCCGACGGCAGCGGACCGCCGCCCGGGACCCGGGTGGCGGGCGTGGCCGAACAGGACGGCTGGAGCGAGCGGGTCGCGCTGGCCACGACCCGGCTGGCTCCGCTCCCCGACGGAGTGGAGTGGGCGCAGGCCGCCGCCGTGCCCGTCGCCGGGCTCACCGCGTTGTACGCCCTGCGGTACGCCGGATCCGTCCTCGGTCGACGGGTCCTGGTGACGGGGGCCGGTGGCGGGGTGGGCCGGATCGCCGTCCAGCTGGCACGGGCCGCGGGCGCCGACGTGGTGGCCTGGGCGGGGTCCGCCGAGCGGACGAAGGGCCTGACCGGGCTCGGCGCCGGGACCGCGACGACCTACGCCGAGGGGCCCGCCGCCACCGGCCCCGTGGACGTCCTGCTCGACAGTGTCGGCGGCGATGTGCTGCGGAGCGCGTACGGCCTGGTGGTCCGGCGCGGCACGGTCGTCTGCTACGGCAACACCGTACGGGCGGAGCTGAGCCTGCCCTTCGACTGGGGGCACGCCCGGCCCGGGGTCGGACTGCGCTATCTGCACCTCTTCGACGAGATGACCCGCCGACCGGTCGGCCGTGATCTGGCCGCGCTGTTCCGGCTCGTCGCCGACGGAGGGCTCGACCCCCAGGTGGCGTTCACCGGTGTGTGGTCGGATCCGGAGCCCGCGTTGCGAAGGCTCGCCGAGCGCCGGATCAACGGCAAGGCCGTTCTCCTGCGGTGAGCCGGTGCCGTCCGGTCCGGGCCGCTTCGGGGGGCGTACACCCCCGGGTCACGGCCTTCCGTCGAGCTCCGGCCGCCCCGGACCGTGCCGTACGGTCCGGGACGGCGGAGGTCCCCGGGCCGCTGCGAGCCGGGAACGGCCGGTGCCGGGACCTACGGGGGACGCGAGGTTCCGGCACCGGAGTCGGGGGAGTGGGTCAACGGGCCCCGGCGGGGCGCCGCCAGGGCGAGGTCCGTTCGTAGCGGGGGCGCCAGAAGGCGCCGTACACCAGCCGCAGCGGAACCGGCAGTACGGCCAGTACGGACCGCCGCTCGTCGTCGGACACCCCGTCCAGCAGCCAGGGGATGAACGTCGGCGCGCCCCGGAGGCCGACCCGGCGGCGCTGCCCCGCGACGAAACCCTGCCACTCGGCGGCCGTCAGCAGGGCCTCCAGCATGGGCAGCGCGCGAGCCTCCTCATGGTCCAGATGGTCCGTCAGACAGGCGCTCACATCCGCCATCAGATCCGCCGGGACCGGTGTGCCGGGTTCGCCGTCGAGGGCCGCGTCCACCGTGGCCAGTACCTGGTCCAGCCGGGTGTGTTCGGCCTCCATCGCCCGCAGTACGGCCAACTCCTCCGGCTTGTCGACCAGTTTGGCGCGCAGGACCGGCCAGAGCGACTCGTCCTCGGAGACGTGGTGGATCGTCAGATAGCCGGTGAACAGCCGCCAGCCCGCCCGGAAGGTGTCCGGATCCGGCCGCCGGGCCGCCGTCAGCCGGCCGAGGTCCCGCCGCAGGGCGCGGTGGACGGCGTACATCATGGTCAGATCGACGCCGGACGTACGGCCCGGTCGTGTACCGCTCATCGCGGTCTCCTCCTGATCGGCACGCGGATCGACGTGCTGTCCGGTGTGGTGTCCGGCGTGTTCCGTGCGAGAGCCCGTACGCGGCCCGCCGTCCGTGGCTCGGGGCCCGGACCGCCGGGCCGGGCTGCCGTCGGCCCGGCCCGGCGGTCCGGGGGCGGTCAGATCACCACGCCGGGCTCGGCCTTCGCGGCGTCCTCGGCGGAGACCCGGATCACCGTCACCGCCAGGACGAAGGCGGCGATCAGGACGAAGGTCGTGGCCAGGAACGCGATGCCGTAGCCGTGGGCGAGGGAGTCGTAGACCGCGACGCGTACGTCCGGCGGCATCTTCGCCGCGTCGGCGGGCCCGTAGTGCTCGGCCGACGCGGCGGCCCCGGCGCCCATCAGCTCGGTGAGCCGGTCCTTGGTGGCTGCCACGGCCACCGTGCCCAGCGCCGCGAGCCCGAGCGCCGCGCCCACCTGCTGACCGGCGTTGAGCAGCGCCGACGACACCCCGGCCCGCGCCTTGTCGATACCCGCCACGGCCGCCAGGGTCAGCGGTACGAAGCAGAGGCCGACCCCGCTGCCGGCCAGGACCAGCGGGCCCAGCAGATCGCCGGTGTATCCGGCGTCCGGGCCGATCCCGGAGAACCAGAAGAAGGCGACGGCCGCCAGCGCCGTCCCGGCGGCCAGCAGGACCCGGGGACCGACCCGGCCCAGGATCTGGCTGCTGACGGTGGCGCAGACGGCCGCGCCGACCGCGAACGGCAGGAACGCGAAGCCGGTCCGGAGCGGGCTGAAGCCCATCACGATCTGCATGAAGAGGGTGAGGAAGTAGAAGAGGACGATCATCCCGGCGCCCAGCGCCAGCATGATCGCGTAAGCGCCGGACCGGTTGCGGTCGCGGAAGATGCCCAGTGGCATCAGCGGCGATTCGGTCCGGGCCTCGACGAGTACGAAGAGGGCGAGCAGGGCGGTGCCGACGGCCAGCGGGCCGACGGTGCCCGCACTGCTCCAGTCCTCGGTCGCCGCGTGGATCAGCCCGTAGACCACGAGGGACATACCGACGGTCGAGGTGACCGCGCCCGGCAGGTCGAGCCGCCGCTCGGTGGCGGTGATCCGCTCGGCGGGGAACGCCCGGACCGCGGCGAACAGCAGGAAGATCCCGATCGGCACATTGACGAAGAGGACCCAGCGCCAGCTCAGGGCGTCCGTGAAGACCCCGCCGAGGACATTGCCGAGCGCGCCGCCCGCACCGCCCATGGCGGCGTAGACGCCCATGGCCTTGGTCCGTTCGGCTCCCTCGGCGAACGTCCCGGCGATCAGCGCCAGGGCGGCCGGTGCGACCAGCGCCCCGGAGAGGCCCTGGACCGCGCGGGCGGCGATCAGCCAGCCCTGATGGGTCGCCATTCCGCCGAGCAGGGACGCGATCGTGAGGACGGCGACGCCGACGAGGAAGGTCCGGCGCTGGCCGTAGAGGTCCGCGATCCGGCCGCCGAGCAGCAGCAGCCCGCCGAAGGCGAGGGCGTAGGCGTTGACCACCCATTCCAGATTGGTCGCCGAGAAGTCGAGGGCGTTCTGGATGGACGGCAGCGCCACGTTCACGATCGAGACGTCGAGGACGACCATCAGCTGGGCGACCGCGATCACGGCCAGGGCCAGCGCCTTGCGGTCGCCGGTGCCCGGTACTTCGGCGGCGGGGGACGGTACGGCCCCGGCGGGGCGGGGCCGCTTGACGGATCGTTCGGACACCGGATCTCTCCTGCGGGTGAGTCGGACGGGGCGAGCGGCCGGAGGCCCCGGCCGGTGGCTCCGTACCCGGTACGGAGCCGTCGGTGGATGGGAGCCCCCGGGTGGTACGGGGCCGAAGCGGCGCGCGTACGACAGCCGGCGCCGGTGCTGTTGCGGAACGCGGCACCGGCCGGTCGCGGTACGGAGCCGGTCGGCGGACGGAACCGGACGGAACCCGTCGCGGTACGGAGCCGATCGGTGGTGCGGACAGCCGAACCTCCGATCTTCGGGGCAAGCTGTTCCGAAGATGTGGAGCAGCATGCCCCAGAAAGTGGGCGGGCGCAAGCCGACCGGCGGATACCGGCCGTCCGGCCCACCACGGCACGTGCCGCTCTCCAACCCGGCGTCAGATCGTGGGACCGGCGCGGCAGTCGGCCCGCCGAAGGTGTGAAGGAGCCCCGATGCACCCGTCACCCGAACCCACCCCCGCCCCGCCGCTCCGGCCCCGGCTGGAGGAGACGGCCCCCGGTGTCCACGCGTACATCCAGCCGGACGGCGGCTGGTGCCTCGGCAACGCCGGGGTCCTGATCGGCGACGACACGGTCGCCCTCGTGGACACCGCCGCCACCGCGCGGCGGGCCCGCGCCCTGCGCGCCGCCGTCGCCACCCGTACCCCGCTCCCCGTGAGCACCGTCGTCCTCACCCACCACCACGGGGACCACCACTTCGGCACCTCGGTCGCCGCGCCCGGCGCCGCCGTGGTCGCCCACGAGAACACCCGGGAGGAGATGGCGCGGCGCGGACTCGCCCTTCGCGACGTCTGGCCCGGTACCGACTGGGGCGACATCCGGCTCGCCCTGCCCACCCTCACCTTCCGCGACCGGGCGGTGCTCCGCGTCGGCGACCTGACCGCCGAACTCCTTCACATCGGCACCGCGCACACCACCGGCGACATCGTCGTCTGGCTGCCGGAACAGCGGATCCTGTTCGCCGGGGACGTCCTGATGCCGGGCTGTACGCCGTTCGTGCTGATGGGCTCGGTCGACGGCACCCTGCGCGCGATCGAACGGCTGCGCGCCCTGGCCCCGGCGGTCGTCGTCGGCGGCCACGGACCCGTCGCCGGACCCGAAGTGCTCGACACGACCCGGGACTACCTCCTCCTGGTCCGTACCGCCGCCCGGCGCGGACTCGCCGCCGGGCTGTCGCCGCTGGAGACGGCCCTCGGTACCGACCTCGCCGAACACACCGGACTTCGCGACCCCGAACGGCTGGTGGCCAATCTGCACCGGGCCTACGCCGAGGAGTCCGGCGCGCCCGCCGGTACCGAGATCAGATCGGCGCCGGTCTTCGCCGAGATGGCCCACTACAACGGGGGCGCCCCGATCACCTGCCACGCCTGAGCCCCACGAACCCGGCTGATACGGACCGGCCGACCCCGGCCGGGGCGTGCCGAGGGCCCGGGCCGCGCCGAACGCGCGGGTCCGGGCCCAGGGACGTGCCGTGCCGTCAGCCGGCCGCCGGGGAGCGTTCGGTGAACTCCTTGGCGCGGCGGAGCGTCGCCAGACTGTTGGTGCCCAGCGCGTCACGGACGTACGACCGCGCCCCCGCCACCGTGGACCCCGGCCCCAGCAGATGGACCGCCGACGGATCGATCACCACCGTGTGCCGGGCCGTCGCCGTGGTCGTACCACCGGACTCCGACAGCAGCCAGGCGCCCACATGCGCGGTCAGCAGCGGCGGCAACCGGAGCTGCTTGTAGACGATCCGGGCCGGGTCCGGGCTGACCCGTACCGACGTGGTCGTATGCCGGGAACCGTCCCTGGCCAGCGTCTCCATCTCCAGGGTCTGCACATCGGGCCGGGGCTCCGTCAGTTCCACCCGCGCCACATGCGGCAGCCGCTCCTCCCAGTGCTCCGCCCGCCACAGAAAGGCGTGCACCCCGGCCGCCGGGGCCTCGATCCGGACCGAGTCCTCGAAGACATGGAGCAGCTCGCCGAGGCCGTCCGCCGACTCCGCCGTGGCCTTCATCCGGTCCAGCTCCGCCGAACTGTTCTCGTCCAGCGCCTTGTTGAGCCACGCCACATGGCCGGGATCGTCGTCGACGGCCGTGAACTCGTGCAGCAGCACCACCTCGCAGCGCGCGTCGGCGAGCGGACGGATCCGCCACTCGCCGCCCATGGACGCCGCCGGGGCCGGGGAACGTACCTGCCGGAAACCGATCGTCAGCCCGTCCGGGTCCAGCCGCCGCCGCGACTCCCACGACTTCACCCCGCCGTTGGCCGTCGCCCAGACCCGCAGTGTCTCCTCCCCGCCGCCCAGCGGGGTCTGCTCCACATGGACCGACGGGGGGAAGACCCGCGGCCAGGCCGCGGCGTCCGCGATGATGCCGTACACCGTGCGCGCCGGGGCGCCGACGGTGATGGTGTGCCGGGCTCGATGCGTCACTGCCATGGGGAAACCCGTCCTCCTCCTGCGGTCGGGGCGCCGACGGCGCCGTACCGCGCCATCAGTAGTTGCCCAGCCCGCCGCAGACATTGAGCGCCTGCGCGGTGATCGAGGCGGCGGCCGGGGTGACCAGATAGCCGACCAGGGCGGCCACCTCGTCGGCCGAGGTGTAGCGGCCCAGCGGGATCTTCGCCTCGAACCGCTTCAGGACCTCGTCCACCGTGACGTCCCAGTGGCCCGCGTACCCCTCCCGTACCGACCGGGCCATCGGGGTCTCCACATAGCCGGGGCAGACCGCGTTCACGGTGATCCCCGTCTTCGCCAGCTCCAGCCCCAGCGACTTGCTGAAGCCGACCACGGCGTGCTTCGAAGCGCTGTACGGCGCCCCCAGCATCACCCCCTGCTTACCGCCGGTGGAGGCGATGTTGACGATCCGGCCGGATCCGCCGTCCCCCATACCGCCCGCCGTCAGCACCTCCCGGGTCATCCGGAAGACACTGGTCAGATTGGTCGCCAGGACGTCGTCCCACAGCTCGTCCGGGATCCGGGCGGTCACCCCGCCACCGCTGCGTCCGGCGTTGTTCACCAGAATGCCGACCGGGCCGAACCGGTCGACGGCCGCCGCCACCGAGCGGACGACGTCCTCGCCCCGCCGGACGTCGGCGGCGACCCCGGCCGCCGTGACGCCCTCCGCCGTCAGCTCCTTCACCGTCGCCGCCACGTCGCCGGCGTCGCGCGCGGTGATGAAGACCTTGATCCCGGTCCCGCCCAGGGTCCGGGCCACCGCCCGGCCGATACCCCGCGTGGCCCCGGTGACCAGCGCGACCCGGGACTCCCCGGTCCGCGGCTCCGTAGTCATGGCGCTCCTCCCGATGGGTCCGTCGCTGTCCCGGACAGCCTGCTCGGCGGCGGTGGAGTACGGCTGAAGGGCCGGGCGAGCCCCGCGGGCGCCCGGCTCGGGGGAGCCCGGGGAACGGACCGGGGCGCCCCGCCGCGGACCGTACGCGGAGGGGCGCCCCGGGGCACCGGTGCGGCGACTGCCGCTCGGAGGACCGTCTGACTCGGAGGAACTTCCCGCTCAGAGGACCTTCTGCATACCGCCGTCGATCAGATAGTCGGCGCCCGTGATGTAGGCGGCGGCCGGGGACGACAGGAAGACGATCAGATTCGCCACCTCCTGCGGCGTGCCCCAGCGGCCCGCGGTGATATGGCCCAGGGTCGTGATCTCGGTGGCGAACTCGGCGAAGTCCATCCCGTACTCCGCGGACACCTTGGGGCCGTACTCGTCCCACAGCGGGGTACGGATCAGCCCCGGCGACACCGTGTTCACCCGGATGCCCCGCTTGCCGTACTCGTCGGCCAGGGCCTTCGCCCATGCCGTCAGCGCCGCCTTGGACGAGCCGTAGTAGTACGGGCCCTGGCCGGGCCAGCGCGCCACACTGCTGGACACATTGACCACGGACTCCCGCAGCAGGGGCTCCAGGGCCTTGGTGACCTGGACGCTGGAGTAGAAGTTCAGCCGGAACGCCCGGTCCCAGGTCGCGTCGCTGACCCCGGAGAACTCGGTGATGTCCAGGCCCGCCATCCCGCCGACGACATTGACCAGCAGATCGACCCCGTCGAACTCGGCCTCGGCGGCCCGGAGCAGCGCCTGCACGCCCTCCTCGGAGGTCAGATCGGCCTCGACGGTGACCGCGCCGGACTCCTTCAGCGGGCCGGAGACCGCGACATCGGCGGCCAGGACCCGTACGCCCTCGTCGAGCAGGGTCCGGGCCACCGCGCCGCCGATACCGCCGCTCGCAGCGGTGACGACCGCGGTCTTGCCCGCCAGTTGCAGATCCATCGTTTCCCTCTTCCCCTCCGCCGGTCCCGCCACCGGGCCTCGGTGAACGACCCGACCGAAGGTAGGGGACGGCGCACACTCCCCGGGCATCGGCGGACCATCGGGCCCGGGGCCGATCCCACGGACCGACCACGGACCGGTAACGGCGCCCGGCTGACGGGCGGCGAAGGTCATTACTGGGCCGTGACTGCCCGCTCCTACGTTGGTGCCGTCATGTGGCATGGGTGGGGGCACCGCGAACCCGCCTTCTCTTCCTCTTTCACGCTCCGATGTTCGCTCCGTCGCTAGGGGGACTGATTCATGAAGGCGCAGGACGGAACCGAGGCCCGGCACACGCGGGACCCGCGGGACGAGCGGATCGCCGTCACCGGGATCGCCTGCCGACTGCCCATGGCGCCGGACCCCGCCGCCTTCTGGAGTCTGCTGCGCAGCGGTTCGCACGCGATCACCGACGTCCCCGAGGGCCGCTGGGACATCCCCCAGGACTCGGCCGCCGACGCCGGGACGCGCCGGGGCGGATTCCTCGACGACCCCGGTCTCTTCGACGCCGCCTTCTTCGGGATCTCCCCGCGCGAGGCCGTCGCCATGGACCCCCAGCAGCGGATCGTCCTCGAACTGGCCTGGCAGGCCCTGGAGGACGCCGGGGTCCTGCCGGAGTCCCTGCGCGGCAGCCGGACCGGGGTCTTCGTCGGATCCCTGCGGGACGACTACGCGAGCCTGATCCACCGGCACGGCTCCGACGCCATCACCCGGCACACCATGACCGGCGCCAGCCGGGGCGTGATCGCCAACCGGATCTCGTACCACCTGGGGCTGCGCGGGCCCAGCCTGACCGTGGACTCGGCCCAGTCGTCATCGCTGGTCGCCGTCCACCTGGCCTGCGAGAGCCTGCGGTCGGGGGAGTCCGAGACGGCCGTCGTCGCCGGGGTCAACCTCAACATCCTCACCGAGAGCGCCCTCGCCGAGGAGCGGTTCGGCGGACTCTCGCCCGACGGCCGCTGCTACACCTTCGACGCCCGCGCCAATGGCTTCGTCCGTGGTGAGGGCGCCGTCGCCCTGCTGCTCAAACCGCTCGGCCGGGCCCTCGCCGACGGCGATCGCGTCCTGGGAGTGATCAGCGGCTCCGCCACCAACAACGACGGCGCCACGGACGGACTCACCGTTCCCAGCGCCGGGGCCCAGGAAGAGGTCCTGCGCCGGGCCTACGACAACGCGGGTATCGCCCCCGAAGCGGTCCAGTACGTCGAACTCCACGGTACGGGCACCCGGGTCGGCGACCCGGTGGAGGCGGCGGCCCTCGGCGCGGTCTTCGGCCCCGACCGGAGCCCCGGCGCCCCGCTGCTCGTCGGCTCCGCCAAGACCAATGTCGGCCATCTGGAGGGCGCGGCCGGACTCGTCGGGCTGCTCAAGGTACTGCTCAGCCTGCGCCACCGGGAGCTGCCGCCCAGCCTCAACTACGCCTCCCCGAACCCGGGGATCCCCATGGACGAGCTGGGGCTCGCCGTCCAGCGGACCCTCACGCCCTGGCCCCGCCCCGACCGGCCGCTGATCGCCGGTGTCTCCTCCTTCGGCATGGGCGGGACGAACTGCCATGTCGTGGTCGAGGAGGCGGAGCTCCAGGAGGAGCCGGCCGCCGGGCCCGGCTCGGACGCCGACGCCGAAGGTGTGGTGGGCGGTGGCGTGATGCCGCTGGTGCTGTCCGGCGGAACGCCCGGTGGTGTGCGGGGCGTCGCGGGTGGTCTGGTGCCGCTGGTCGAGGGCGGAGCCGATATCCGGGCTGTCGCGGACGGACTGCTCCGTTCACGCGCCCTGCTCGGATGGCGCGGTGTGGTGGCCGGCGCCGACCGGGACGAATGGGTGTCGAAGCTGAACGCGCTCGCCGCCGAAGGGGCGGCCCCGGGCGCGGTGATCGGTTCCGGACCCGTCACGGAAAAGCCCCGGGTGGTGTTTGTGTTTCCGGGGCAGGGTCATCAGTGGGCGGGGATGGCTGTGGGGTTGTTGGATTCTTCGGTGGTGTTCGCGGAGCGGTTGG
>NZ_JBFADP010000012.1:0-146996 GCF_040641415.1 Streptomyces sp. NPDC020875
CCAAGGCGCTGGGGGTCCCCCCATTGCCGAAGGCATAGGGGGCGGAACTGCGCGACCAGCCACAGGCGGGCCGCGGACCGCCGACAACGCCAGGTCGCTGGGCGAGACCCGGGTCTGTAAGCCTCACCCGGAGGGCCGAGGCGCTGGGCCCCGGCGCCAAGCCGCGAACCGGCGTCAGCGGCCCTGCGCGGCCGGGGCAGTCGGAGACGCGGCGCCCTCGGAGAGCGCGGCGCGGCGGAGCCAGACCGTGGCCAGTGGGGGGAGCGTGAGGACCAGGCTGGAGCCCCGGCCGTGGGACGGTGTCGGTTCCGGGTGGACCGGGGCCGCCTCGCCGTCGCCGTTGCGGATGCCTCCGCCGCCGTACCGCTCGTCGTCGGTGTTGAGGACCTCGGCCCAGGCGGGCACCCATTCGGGGACCCCGACCCGGTAGGACTCCCGGACCACCGGCGAGAAGTTGCAGATCGCGACCAGCGGCTCCCGGGCCGCGTCGAAGCGGACGAAGGCGAGGACGTTGTCCTCGGCGGCGTCGCAGTCGATCCAGGCGAAGCCCTCGGGCACGGTGTCCCGTTCCCAGAGCGCCGGGGTCCGTCCGTAGACGGTGTTCAGTTCGCGGACCAGCAGCCGGATTCCCCGGTGGTCGGGCTCGGCCGCGTAGGAGGGGTCGAGCAGCCACCAGTCGGGGCCGTGGGTCTCCGACCATTCGGCGCCCTGGGCGAACTCCTGGCCCATGAAGAGGAGCTGTTTCCCCGGGTGGGCCCACATGAAGCCGAGATACGCCCGGTGGTTGGCGCGGCGCTGCCACCAGTCGCCGGGCATCTTGCCGACGAGGGAGCCCTTGCCGTGGACCACCTCGTCGTGGGAGATCGGCAGGACGTAGTTCTCGGTGTACGCGTAGACCATCGAGAACGTCATCTCGTGGTGATGGAACCTGCGGTGCACCGGTTCACGGACCATGTACTCCAGCGAGTCGTGCATCCAGCCCATGTTCCACTTCAGTCCGAAGCCGAGTCCGCCGTGTTCGGTGGGGCGGGTGACCCCGTCCCAGGCCGTGGACTCCTCGGCGATCGTCACCACGCCGGGGCAGCGGCGGTAGACGGTGGCGTTCATCTCCTTCAGGAAGGCGACGGCGTCCAGGTCCTCCCGGCCGCCGTGCTCGTTCGGGGTCCACCGGCCTTCCTCGCGGGAGTAGTCGAGGTAGAGCATCGAGGCGACGGCGTCCACCCGGAGGCCGTCGATATGGAACTCCTCGCACCAGTAGACCGCGTTGGCGACGAGGAAGTTGCGGACTTCCTTGCGGCCGTAGTCGAACTCCAGCGTTCCCCAGTCCGGGTGCGCGGCGCGGACCGGGTCGGCGTGTTCGTAGAGCGGCCGTCCGTCGAATTCGGCCAGGGCCCAGGTGTCGCGCGGGAAGTGCGCCGGGACCCAGTCCATGATGACGCCGATCCCGGCCCGGTGCAGCGCGTCGATGAGATGGCGGAAGTCGTCCGGGGTGCCGAGCCGGGACGTGGGCGCGTAGAAGCCGGTCACCTGGTAGCCCCAGGAGCCGCCGAAGGGGTGTTCGGCCAGCGGCATCAGTTCGACATGGGTGAAGCCGAGGTCCTTGACGTAGGACGGGAGCTGTTCGGCGAGCTGCCGGTAGTTCAGTCCCGGCCGCCAGGACGGCAGATGGACCTCGTAGACCGAGAACGGGGACTCGTGGGCGGGGCGGTCCGCGCGCCGGGCCAGCCAGTCGGCGTCCCGCCACTCGTACCGGGAGACGGTGACCACCGAGGCGTTGGCGGGCGGTACCTCGGTGTGCCGGGCCATCGGGTCGGCCCGCAGGGTGTGCGTACCGTCCGGGCGCGTGATCTCGAACTTGTAGAGGGTGCCCTCGCCGACGCCGGGCACGAACAGCTCCCACACCCCCGACGAGCCGAGGGACCGCATCGGGAAGCCGCCGCCGTCCCAGTGGTTGAAGCCACCGGCGATCCGCACACCGCGCGCGTTCGGCGCCCAGAGGGTGAACCGGGTCCCGGCCACCCCCTGATGGACCATCGGATGCGCGCCGAGGGCCCGCCACAGCTCCTCGTGCCGCCCCTCGGCGATCAGATGGAGGTCGAGTTCGCCGAGGGACGGCAGCAGCCGGTACGGATCGTCCGTGGCGACCTCGTGGACGCCCCGGCCGTCGGGGGTGTCGTAGGTGATCAGCAGCCGGTACCCGGGGACGGCGGGGAGCGGGAGGGCGGCGGAGAAGAGGCCGTCGCCGTGGTCGGTCAGCTCGGCCCGCAGTCCGTCGCCGACCACGGTGACGGACCGGGCGTAGGGGCGGAGTACCCGGAAGACCACGCCGCCGCCGGGGACCGCGTGGGCGCCGAGCAGGGCGTGCGGGTCGTGATGGCCGCCGGAGAGCAGCCGTACCCGGTCGTCGTCGGAGAGCCCCGGCACGGGCGGTGTACCGGTCCCTTCCGGGCGGCGCCGCACGCTGTCGTCGGCCGCTGCGGCCGGGGCCGGGGCCGGGGCTGCGGGCCGGGGGCGGGCCGTGGGGCGCGCGGGCCCGGCCGGGCGGGTCGCGGCGGGCGCCGGGCGGGCGGCCGGGCGCGTGGTGGTGGTCTGCGGCGCGGGCGTACGGGGCCCGCCGGTGCCGGGGGTCTCCTCGTACGGGGGGCGGGCGGCGGTCACGGGACGGGTCTCCTTCGGCGGGCGGGCGGTCGGCGTATGCCGTCGGCGGGGCGGTGGGCGATGGGCGGACGAGGTGGCGCGGAGTCGGCGCGGCGGTGGGGGAGTCGGCGGGGGTCAGCCGACGGCGGCCAGTCGGTCGATCGCCGCCATCGGGACCGGGAGCCAGTCGGGCCGGTGCCGGGCCTCGTACACCACCTCGTAGACGGCCTTGTCGGTCTCGTAGGCGCGCAGCCACGCCGGTTCGGCGCGCGGATCGTGGCCGGACGCCTCGGCGTACCCCTCGCAGTAGGCGATCCGGCACCGTTCGGCCCAGTCCGGGTTCCACGGGCGGTGGGTGCGGGCCGCGTAGTCGAAGGAGCGGAGCATTCCGGCGATGTCGCGGACCGTGGGCTGAGGGGCGCGGCGCTCGTCCAGCGGCCGGGCGGGCTCCCCCTCGAAGTCGATCACCGACCAGTACGTGCCGGAGCGCAGCGCCTGGCCGAGGTGGAGATCGCCGTGGACCCGCTGGGCACGGCGGCCCGGGCCGGTGCCGACTGCGGCGGCGAAGGCGTCGAAGGCGGTCCGCAGCCGGGGTACGTACGGCAGCAGCGGCGGGACCGCCCGCGCGGCCTCGTCCAGCCGCCGGGTCATCCCGGCCGCCAGCCGCCGGGTCTCGGCCGGGCCCAGGGACACCGTGGGCAGTTCGGCGGCGAGCGCCGTGTGGACCTCGGCGGTGACCCGGCCCAGCGCCCGGGCCTCGTCGGTGAACGGCCGTCCGGCGGCCAGCGCGTCCAGGGCGAGCCGCCAGCCGTCCTCGGAGCCGGGCAGAAACGGCTGGAGCACGCCGAGGGTGTGCGGCCGGTCCGCCGCCGACTCGTACCAGGCGACGGGGACCGGCACCCGGTCGCATCCGGCGCGGGCGATCGCCAGCGGCAGTTCCAGGTCCGGATGCGGGCCCGGTTCGATCCGGCGCAGCACCTTGAGGATGTAGGCGTCGCCGTAGACCAGGGACGTATTGGACTGTTCGGTGTCGAGGGGGCGGGCGGTCAGCCCGGCGGGCAGCGGGGCGGCGCCGTCGGCGCGGGCGAACCGCAGGGGGCCGGTGCCGCCCGGGGTGTTCAGCCGCTCCAGGAGGAGGGCGGCCAGCCGGGGATCGCGCAGCGCCTCGTAGACGGTGAGCCCGGCCAGCGGTCCGTCGGACGGGCGGCCGATCAGGGCGGGGGCGAGCCGGGCCGGGAGGGTGTGCCGTACGCCGAGCAGCAGCTGATAGCAGTCCGGTACGGCGCCGGGCGCGGCGCCCGGCTCCTCCTGGTGGACCGTCACCAGCAGATGGAGCAGACCCGGCGCCGCGCCCCCGGCGCCCGCCGGGGCCACCGGCAGCAGTTCGGCCGCCGAGACCAGCGAGAAGCCGGTGACGGGGCGGCCCTTTCCGGCGAACCAGCGTTGTCGCGGCAGCCAGGCGCGGAGCAGGGGGGCGAGGGAGGGGAGCAGAGGGAGACGGCCGACGTGGGTCCGGGTGGCAGCAGCCTCCGACATGGCATCGCGCCCTTTCCCTCTGGATTGACCGGCTCGTATGTCTTAGATGTCTTGTATGTCTCGAATATACGAATGCCCAGAGTGTTCCGGATCCCGCCTCCGACTGTCCGGCGGCGCGCGGATACCCGGTTCGTTCGGACGTACGTGCCCCTCGCGCCGGGGCGGGTACGCCGGCGTGCCGGGGCGCGGGCGACGAAGCCCCCCGCGCCCGGCGCGCGCGGGGGGAGGGAGGCGCGCGGGGCTTCGGCCCCGCGCGGTGTACCGGTCGTCAGCCGGTGGCCACCCGTACGGGCGCGCCCGACTCCGCGACCGCGCCCGAACGGAGCCGGAACCAGTAGAAGCCGTGGCCCGCCAGCGTCAGCAGATACGGCCACTCGCCGATCGCCGGGAACCGGACCTGCCCGATCAGCTCGACCGGCCGCCGCCCCTCGAACTGCCGCAGATCCAGCTCCGTCGGCTGGGCGAACCGGGAGAAGTTGTGGACACAGAGCACCAGATCGTCCCGGTACTCCCGGGTGAAGGCCAGTACCGCCGGATTGGACGAGGCCAGTTCGGTGTACGTGCCCAGGCCGAACGCCGGGTTCTGCTTACGGATCTCGATCATCCGCCGGGTCCAGTGCAGCAGCGACGAGGGGCTGCTCATCGCCGCCTCGACATTGGTGACCTGATAGCCGTAGACCGGGTCCATGATGGTCGGCAGATAGAGCCGCCCCGGGTCGCTGGAGGAGAAACCGGCGTTCCGGTCGGGGGTCCACTGCATCGGGGTGCGGACCGCGTCCCGGTCGCCGAGCCAGATGTTGTCGCCCATCCCGATCTCGTCGCCGTAGTAGAGGATCGGCGACCCCGGCAGGGAGAGCAGCAACGCGGTGAACAGCTCGATCTGGTTGCGGTCGTTGTCGAGCAGCGGCGCGAGCCGCCGCCGGATGCCGATATTCGCCCGCATCCGGGGGTCCTTGGCGTACTCCGCGTACATGTAGTCGCGTTCCTCGTCCGTCACCATTTCGAGGGTCAGCTCGTCGTGGTTGCGGAGGAAGATGCCCCACTGGCAGTTCGCCGGGATCGCCGGGGTCTTGGCCAGGATCTCGGAGACCGGGTGGCGGGACTCGCGGCGGACCGCCATGAAGATCCGGGGCATCACCGGGAAGTGGAACGCCATATGGCACTCGTCGCCGCCGTCGGCGTAGTCGCCGAAGTAGTCCACCACGTCCTCGGGCCACTGATTGGCCTCGGCGAGCAGCACGGTGTCCGGGTAGTGCGCGTCGATCTCCTTGCGGACCCGCTTGAGGAATTCATGGGTGCGCGGCAGGTTCTCGCAGTTGGTGCCGTCCTCCTGGTAGAGGTAGGGCACCGCGTCCAGCCGGAAGCCGTCGATGCCCAGGTCCAGCCAGAACCGCAGGGCCGAGACGATCTCCTCCTGCACGGCTGGGTTCTCGTAGTTGAGATCCGGCTGGTGGGAGAAGAACCGGTGCCAGTAGTACTGCTGGCGGACCGGGTCGAAGGTCCAGTTGGACGACTCGGTGTCGACGAAGATGATCCGCGCGTCGGGGTAGCGCTTGTCGTCGTCGGCCCAGACGTAGTAGTCGCCGTAGGGGCCGTCCGGGTCCGACCTGGACTGCTGGAACCACTCGTGCTGGTCGCTGGTGTGGTTCATCACGAAGTCGATGATGACCCGCATGCCCCGCTGGTGGGCGGCGTCCACGAACTCGACGAAGTCCGCCAGATCGCCGAACTCGGGCAGGACGGAGGTGTAGTCGGCGACGTCGTAGCCGCCGTCCCGCAGCGGCGACTTGAAGAACGGCGGCAGCCAGAGGCAGTCCACGCCCAGCCACTGGAGGTAGTCCAGGCGCTGCGTCAGACCCTTCAGGTCGCCGACGCCGTCGCCGTCGCTGTCCTGGAAGGAGCGGACGAGTACTTCGTAGAAGACGGCCCGCTTGAACCAGTCGGGGTCGCGGTCCTTCTCGGGGGTGTCCTCGAACAGGTCGTGGACGGGTTCGTTGACGGTCATGGTGTGGGTGACCCTCCGATCGGCGGGGACGGTCGCAGAGCCACCACGTGCGCGGGCGTGACACCCGGCTCAAGGCGCACGAAGGCGGCTCTGCCCCAGTGATAGGTCTCACCGGTGAGCAGATCGCGCACCGGGGCCGACTCGTGCCATCCGAGGCCGAGTCGCGGCATGTCCAACGAGACCGTCCCCTCCTGGGTGTGGTGGGGGTCGAGGTTGGCGACGACGAGTACGGTGTCCCGCCCCGCCCGTTTCGAATACGCGATCAGCGCCTCGTTGTCGGTCTCGTGGAAATGCAGGTCCCGCAGCTGCTGGAGCGCCGGATGGCGGCGTCTGACCCGGTTGAGCGCGGTGATCAGGGGGGCGATCGTCCGGCCCTCGCGGGCGGCGGACTCCCAGTCCCGGGGCCGGAGTTCGTACTTCTCCGAGCGCAGATACTCCTCACTGCCCTCCCGCAGGGCCGTGTTCTCGCACAGCTCGTACCCCGCGTACATCCCCCAGGACGGGGAGAGCGTCGCCGCCAGCACGGCCCGGACCTCGAAGGCGGGCCGGCCGCCGCGCTGAAGGGTCTCGTGAAGGATGTCCGGGGTGTTGACGAAGAGATTCGGCCGCAGGAAGGCGGAGGTCTCCCGGGACAGCTCGGTCAGATACTCCGTCAGCTCCGCCTTGGTGTTCCGCCAGGTGAAGTAGGTGTACGACTGCTGGAAGCCGACCTGCGCCAGCGCCCGCATCATCGCCGGGCGGGTGAACGCCTCCGCCAGGAAGATCACATCCGGGTCGGTCCGGCCGATCTCGGCCAGTACCTGCTCCCAGAAGTCCACCGGCTTGGTGTGCGGATTGTCCACCCGGAAGATCCGCACCCCCTTCGCCGCCCAGAACCGCAGGATCCGTACGGTCTCCCGGACCAGACCCCGGGGGTCGGCGTCGAACCGGATCGGATAGATGTCCTGGTACTTCTTCGGCGGGTTCTCGGCATACGCGATCGAACCGTCCGCGCGGTGCCGGAACCACTCCGGACGCTCCGTCACCCACGGATGGTCCGGCGAGCACTGGAGCGCGAAGTCGAGGGCGACCTCCAGCCGCAGCGCCCGCGCGGTCGCCACGAAGTGCTCGAAGTCGGCGAAGGTGCCCAGGTCGGGGTGGAGCGCGTCGTGCCCGCCGGCCGCCGAGCCGATCGCCCACGGCACCCCGACGTCGTCCGGCCCGGCCGTCAGAGCGTTGTCCGGGCCCTTGCGGTGCGTGGTGCCGATCGGATGGACCGGCGGCAGATACACCACGTCGAAACCCATCGCGGCGATCGCGGGCAGCCGCTCGGCCGCCGTCCGGAAGGTGCCGGAGACCGGCGGACGGCCCGGCGCGAGCACCGCGCCCTCGGACCGGGGGAACAGCTCGTACCAGGAGCCGAAGAGCGCCCGGCGGCGCTCCACCAGCAGCGGCAGCGGCCGGGAGAGACTGACCAGTTCACGCAGCGGATGGCGGGCCAGGACCGCCGTCACCTCCGGGGCGCGGGCGGCGGCCAGCCGGGCCCGGGGCTCCCGCCCGCCGTCCCGCAGCGCGTCGGCCACCGCGAGGACCGCCTCCCGGCCGTCCCGCTTCGGTACGCCCCCGGCCGCCCGCTCGTACAGCCGGGCCCCCTCCTCCAGGACCAGTTCGGTGTCGATCCCGGCCGGGACCTTGATCCCGGCCTCCCGCAGCCAGCCCGCCACCGGGTCGTCCCACGCCTCCACGGCATAGCTCCACATCCCCGGCGCGTCCGGGGTGACCCGCGCGCCCCACCGGTCGCTGCCGGGCGCCAGCTCCCGCATCGGGGTCCACGGCCCCGGCTGCCCGCCCGGGTCGCGCAGTACGACATTGGCGGCGACGGCGTCATGGCCCTCCCGGAAGACCGTGGCGGTGACCTCGAAGGTCTCACCCACCACGGCCTTGGCGGGCCGGTGCCCGCAGTCGACGAGAGGACGGACGTCCGTGACGGGGATACGGCCGATCATGGGCTCACCTGTGGGGTGGTGGTGCGGGCGGGTCGACGGCGAGGGTGCGGGCGGCAACGGCGACGCCCCCGGCGGCGGAGCCGACGGGCGGGCTAATTGCCTGAAGTGTTGTTTTTAGCGTTAGTTGCCCATATTTGTAACTGCTCGATCGGTGAGAGCGGCTCCGGGACGCGGGCGGTCCGTACCAATGCCCGTCCCTGTTCACCCGGGGGGCCCAATGCCCGGGGCGACCGGTGAACCGGCGGGGCCGGGGGCCCCGGACACGGCGGAGCCCCCCGGAGGTGGTCCGGGGGGCTCGGGTTCGCCGTCTGAGTCGTCTGAGGCTGGGTGAGCCGTCTGTGCTGTTCGAGCCGTCTCAGTCGTGTCGTACGTGTCAGTTCGTCCGGTCGTCCCGGTGGTGCCGTCCGTTCATCGCGGGAGGTACTCCCAGCTCGGCTCCCTGGGGAACAGGGCCGTGGCGCGTGGGTGGGCGTCAGACGTCATGGGAGGACTCCGTCTCCGTACTGGTGCTGGTGGTGCTGGTGGTGCTCGTCGTCGCGGAGGCTGCCGCCGCCGCGGGTTCGGGTCCGGGCTCCGGGCCGGTCTCGGGGCCGGTCTCCGTCCAGGTGTGCCAGGGCTGGCGGGCCACCCAGTCCTCGGCCCGGGCCGGCTTCACCGACAGCGCCGTGGACGACACCCCGGCGTCTGCCGCCAGCAGACCGGGCTCCATGCCCGTCGCCATGTAGTGGTAGATCCCGGAGATCCCGGCCGCCGCCTCCGGGCCCAGCAGATGGGAGAGCCCCTGCTCGAAGACGGTCGGCTCCAGGGCCACGTACCGCACGTCACGGCCCAGACCCCGGCCGAACGCGGCGGCCAGACTCTCGCCGGTCAGCCCCACCGGGCCGCCGATGTCGAAGCAGCGGCCCGCGATCCCGTCGACCGTGAGCGCCGCGAAGACCGCCTCCGCCAGATCGCGGTGGGAGAGCCAGGCGATCTCCGCGTCCGCGGGCAGCGGATAGGCCAGTACGCCCTCCGTCATCAGCGCCGGGCCGTTCCACGGGCTGAAGAGGTTGTCCAGATAGACCGGCGGACGGATCACGACCAGCTCGACGCCGCTCTGCGCCAGCCCCTCGCGGAACACGGTCTCCGCCAGCCGCCGGGTCTCGAAGCCCGCCACATTGGTGGTCCTGGACGGGACCCGGGTATTCGCGTTGTAGACCAGCCGCCGGACCCCCGACTCACGGGCCGCCCTGGCGATGTTCTGCGCGTACCGCAGCACCTTCTCCGCCTGGTAGACCAGTGGCATCCCGACCGCCGCGTGGGTCGCGCCCTCGAAGAGCTGCCGGACGTCCTCGAACCGCCCCAGATCACCGCCGCCGAACGAGACCCCGGGCAGATCCGGGCGGTCCCCCTCCGGTCTGCGGCTCAGGGTCCGGACCCGATGGCCGCGCTCGACGAGCAGTCTCGCCGCGGCACCCCCCTGGAAGCCGGTCGCCCCCACGACCGCCACACGCATCGGAATGTGATCGGACATGTGTCTCCAGAGCCCTTCGATAAGGTTGAGGTCGCTGCCGGGTACGGCTCTTCCAGGCTCGCGGCGGCGGCTTCGGCCGATCAATTAACAAACCGGGTCGGAGGTTGAAGGATCGTCCAATGGACTCTGTTGAGACTGCCCAGACCGAAGGCGACGACCTCCTGAGCGAACTGATGAGGCCGCTGCGGCTCACCGGAGTGTTCGACAGCCGGTGGAATCTCCGCGGACCCTGGGCCATCGAGGGCGACGCCGAGGAGAGCTGTGCCGTCCTCCACTTCATCATCGAGGGCGACTGCTGGATCACCGGCCAGGGCGGCCGGGGCGCCTTCCGGCTGCACGAGGGCGATCTCGCGGTCTTCCCCACCGGCACCGAGCACCGGCTCTCCGACCACCCCGACCGGCGCGGCGGCGTCGCCCTCGGCAGCGTCCTGCCCGAACGGGAACCCGGCACGTCCGGGGAGATCCGGATCGAGGGCGGCGGCCCGGTGACCCGGCTGCTCTGCGCCGGACTGCACTACGACGCCTCCGCCGCCAGCGGGCTCTACCAGGCGCTGCCCTGGGCGCTGGTCCTGGACCGCTCCCAGGTCGAGCAGGAACCCCTGCTCCGGGACACCCTGCGGCTGCTCGCCACCACCGACCGGCCCGTCGGCCCCGGTGACCGGCTGGTCACCCTGCGGACCTTCGAGATGGCGCTGGTCCTGGCGCTCCGGCCGCTGCTGCGCGAGCTGGCCGACAATCCGGCCACGCTGCCCCTGCTGCGGCACCCCGGGATCAGCAAGGCGATGGTGATCATCTCCACCCGGTTCGCCGAACCGTGGACGATCGAGTCCCTCGCCCGCGAGGTGGGCATGTCCAGGTCCGCCTTCACCGCCGCCTTCCGCGAACTCGTCGGGGAGGCCCCGGCCCGCCATCTCGCCGGACGGCGGATGCAGGAGGCCGCCCGGCTGCTGGGCGAGACGTCACTGCCCCAGTCCGCCGTGCCCCAGCGGGTCGGCTACCAGAGCGCCGTGGGCTTCCATCTGGCCTTCCGGAAGTGGTACGGAGTGACCCCCGGCGAGTACCGGACCGGGGCCCGGCCCGTCCCCGAACGGCTGGCTGGTTCTTAATCACCGCTGGACGGTCTTTCATTGCTCCCCCGCCGGAGACAGGGCGAGGCTCGGTGCGGGCGGGGGGTATGTTCCTGTTGAGGAGAAACGTTGATCAGGTCTGGTCGGCACTATCTGGACGCGCTGGACGACGGCCGGGAGATCTGGCTGGACGGCGAGCGGGTCAAGGACGTGACCACGCATCCCGCCTTCCGCGCCACCGCCGCGTCACTGGCGGGCCTCTACGACCTGGCCCATGACCCCGCCCACCGCGAGGTGCTCGGCGCCGACGGCGTCCACCGCGCGTTCGTGGTCCCCCGCACCCACGCGGACCTGGTCGCCCGCCGCCAGGCGTACAAGGTGTGGGCGGAGGCCAGCTACGGCTTCCTGGGACGTACCCCCGACTACATGGCGAGCGGCGCGGCCGGCTTCGCGGCGCTGCCCCGGCTCTTCACCACCGACACCTTCGACGGAGCCGGCAACGTTCTCGCCTTCCACCGGCGGCTCGCCGAGAACGACCTCTACTGCGCCTTCACCATCACCAACCCCAGCTCCGGCACGGGCGCCGACGATCTGCTGGTCAAGGCGGTCGAGGAGCGCGACGGGGGGATCGTGGTACGCGGCGCCAAGACCATCGGCTCCGGAGCGGTCTTCGCCGACGAGGTCCTGGTCGGCACCATAGAACCGCTGGCGCCCGACGACGTCGACCACGCGCTCTGCTTCTCCCTCCCGATCGACACCCCCGGGCTGCGGCTGGTCTCCCGCACCTCGTACGAGGGCCGGGCGCGCGGCGTCTTCGACAACCCCCTCTCCTCCCGGTTCGACGAGAACGACGCGATGCTGATCTGCGACGACGTCTTCGTCCCGTGGGAGCGGGTGCTGACGTACCGCAATGTGGAGTCGACCGCCGCGATGTGGTGGGGCACCCCCGCCTATCTCAACTTCGTCCACCAGGCCGCCACCCGCTTCTGGACCAAACTGGAGTTCCTCACCGGTCTCGCGATCCTGCTGACCCGCTCCAACGGCACCTGCGAACTGCCCGCCGTCACCCAGTCCGTCGGCCGGCTGCTCGGCATGGTCGCCCAGGCCAAGGCGTTCGTACTGGCCGCCGAGGCGTCGTACGAGCAGGTCGACGGCGGCTGCGGCGGGGTCGCGCCCGGGACCGAGATCTCCTGGGCGCAGCGCATCATGGCCGGGGAGATCTACCCCCGGGCCGTCCAGGAGATCAAGGGACTCGCGGGCGGCGCGGTCATCCAGCTCCCGGCGTCGGGCGAGGATCTGCTCCATCCCGAGCTGGGCCCGCTGGTGGCGAGGTATCTCAAGGCGCCGGGGAGTACGGCGGAGGACCGGGTGAAGCTGCTGAAGCTGGCGTGGGACGCCCTCGGCTCCGAGTTCGCCTCCCGGCACGAGCAGTACGAACGCTTCTACCACGGGGCGCCGCACGTCTATCTGTCGATGCAGACGATGGCGGGCGGTGCCGACGCGTGCGAACGACTGGCCCGCGCCTGCTTCGACGGCTACGACCTGACGGGCGGCGGTACGGGCGCCACCGGCGGCGCGGGCGGCGCGGGTACGGTTGCCGGGGCCGATCCCGCCGGGTCCGGACCCGCCTTCGCGGCCGACGGGGCGCGCCCGTGACCGACCCCTCGGCCCGGCCGGGGCAGCCGCCGGAGCACGCCCCGGCGACCGGACAACCCGCGCATTCCGCATATTCGGCGGGGGCGGCGCGTTCCGGGCCCGCCGCGGGCACCGGGCGGAACGGGACCGACGGTTCGGCGGCCACCGACGGAGTGTCGGATGCTCCCGGAGGGTACGGACCACCCCGGGACCCGGAGAGACCCCCGGGACCCGGGGTGGACGAGGTGGACGAGATACCAGGTTCGACCGGGCCCGGCCGCGGGTCCGGGCCGTCGGCGCCCCCGCCCGCCGCGCCCGGCGCGGGAAGACCGGGCACCGGGGCCGCCCTCGCCCTGCTCGCCTCCACCCAGCTGCTGCTCATCATGGACACCGCCATCATCAATGTGGCGCTGCCGTCCATCGGGAAGGAACTGGGCTCCGGCTCGGCCGGACTCTCCTGGGTCGCCAACGCGTTTCTGATCACCTTCGGCGGGCTGCTGCTGCTCGGCGGCCGGACCGCCGACCTCCTCGGCCACCGGCGGCTCTATCTCGCCGGGCTCGGGGTCCTCGTCGCCGCCTCCGCCGCCGGAGCCGTCGCGGGCGGTACGGAGACCCTGATCGCCGCCCGCGCCGCCCAGGGCGCCGGGGCCGCGCTCGCCGCCGCCGCGGCCTTCGCCCAGCTCCTGACCCTCTTCCCGGCCGGGCCCGGCCGCCATCGGGCGCTCGGGATCTTCGCCGCGATGGGCGGACTCGGCGGGGTCACCGGAACGGTACTCGGCGGGGTGCTCACCGATCTGCTGTCCTGGCGGGCCACGTTCTGGCTCAATGTCGTCGTCGGGCTCGCCCTCGCCGCCGGGGCGCTGCGGCTGCTGACCCCCGGCGACCGGCGCCCCGCCCGGGGCTTCGACCCCGGCGGCGCGCTCACCGCCACCGCGGGCCTCGGACTGCTGGCGTACGCCTTGGTCGGCGCGGGCGAGACGGGCTGGACCGCCGCCCGTACGCTCGGCGCCGCCGGGGCCGGGCTCGCCCTGCTCGCCGTCTTCGCCGTGATCGAGTCGAGGATCGCCCACCCCCTGGTACCGCCGAAGGTGCTGCGACGGCCCGTGCTGCGGGGCGCCAATCTGCTGTCCGGGCTCGCCCAGATGGCGCTCTTCCCGATGTTCTTCCTGGTCAGCCTGTATCTCCAGGACGTACTCGACCAGTCGCCGCTGGCCGGGGGCCTCGGGCTGCTGCCGCTCTCCCTGGTCGTCGTCGCCGTCGCGCCCCGGACCGGCGCGCTGATCGCCCGGCTCGGGCTCCTCCCCACGATGACCCTCGGCTTCGGGCTGCTCTGCGCCGGTCTCGGCTGGCTCGCCCTCGCCCTGCGCTCCGACGGCACCTTCTTCTCCACGGTCTTCGCCCCGAGCCTGCTCCTCGGGGTGGCCCTGCCGCTGGTCATGGTCACCACCAATGTGGCCGCCACGGCGGACGCGGCACCGGACGAGACCGGACTCGCCTCCGGACTGGTGAACACCAGTCAGCAGTTCGGCTCGGTACTCGGGCTCGCGGTACTGGTCGCGATCGCCACGGCCGGTCTCGACGGCGGCTCCGGCGCGTCCGCGCAGACCGAGGGCTTCCGGAACGCGCTCCTCGCGGGCGCGGGGATCGCGGCGCTCGCCGCGCTCCTGTCCGTACGACTGCGCACGGCGGTCGCGGGTACCCAAACCCCTGGGCCCGGAACGCCGTCCGGGCCCCCGCCCCCGCCCAACGGCCCGGCGCGCGAGGAGCCGCCGACATCCGCCGTTCCCGCCCCCGGCGCGCCGGGGCGACCCGGCTCGCCACGCGACCCCCGCCCCGTGACGGCGCCCGGACCGGGCGGGGCGCCCGGTGGACCGGGACGCCGTACGCCGGACGGCGGCGATACGGGTACGGGCGCGACCGGCCGGGACGCCGCCGGTCCCGCCGGTACTGGTACCGATACCAGTACTAGTACCGGAACCGGCCCGGCGTCCGCCGGTACGGTGCGGGACACCGCGCCGGGCACCGGTTCGGACCGCAGGTCCGGCACGGGTTCCGGCGGCGGCACCGAAGTCCGGCCCGGACCGGACTCCGCCCCCGCCCCCGACAGCACCTCCAACAGCACCGGGACCGGTCCCACCGGCCCGGAAACCGCCACCGGGGGCCCGACCACCCCCCGGCCCGGGTCCTTATCCGGACCCGGAACCGGCCCTGCGGCCGTCCGTCAGGAGAGCCGCGGCGCCACGGAGTGAGGGCGCGGGCGCGCGGCAGACGGCGTGCGGCGCGCGCCCGGCGCCGTGGGCGGCGGGGGGCCGCCCGGGCACCACCGTCCCATCCGAACCCGCTCCTTCTTCCTTTCATCGATGTGTCCGAGGGGGGCCTCCGATGACCTTGCACGACCTCGTCGTACCCGGTCTCGCACCACGTACCGAGCCGTACTTCCGGATCGCCGAGATCCAGACGGCCGATCCACTGCACGCCGACGGGCCGCTCGCCCGGATACCCGCGATGAACGCGGCGGCCGACGTCCCGGCGCTCACCGCCACCCTGCGGGCGCTGGTCCCCGAACCCGAGGACGTCGCCCGCTACGGCGTCACCGACGCCCTCGCCGCCATGCGCGACCTGGGCATACCGCTGGGCTCGCTGAAACGCCACGGCGTCCAGCCGGTCGCCGCCGTACCGGCCGTACTCCCGGTACTGGAACGGCTCGGCCGGCTGACCGCGATGATCCCCCGGGACACCGTGCACCACTACACGACCTGGAACCCGCCCGGCGAACGGGTCCGCAGCTATACCGGCTCCCAGGCCGAACTCCGCCTCCAGGACGCCGTCCGGATGGTGATACCCGGACTGGTCTCCGCCCTCGGCCACTGCGCCGACCTGGCGCGGATCGAACCGTACGACCCCGCCTTCGCCGCCGTGCTCGACCGGATAGCCGAGGACGTGTCGTCGATGGTCGACTCCATCGACTACACCATCACCCACGTCCCGCCGGTCGTCTTCGCCACCGACATCCGCCCCTACTTCGAGGAGATCGACGTCGACGGCGTCGACTACCTCGGCCCCGCCGCCGCCCAGGTCCCCCTCTGGCTCGTCGACATGTCGCTCTGGCAGTGCGACCGGGGCGCCGGCTCCTACGACGAGTTCCTCACCGAGTCCGTCCGCTACACCCTCCCGGCGTGGCGGGCCCACTACGCCGACCACCGCGACGGGGTCTCCGCCGTCTCCAAGTTCTCCGCCGCCGTCTGCTGGGAGGCGGCCGACGGCCGGGGCCCCGCCGACCATCTGATGCGCTCCGGTTACTCACTCGTACGGGTGCTGCGTATCCTCAAGGCTTTCCGGGCCCGCCACATCACCGTGGCGCGCAAGGCGTACGCGGAGGACGTAAGGCTGTACGACGCGGGCAGCGGCGGGGCGCCCATCGAACTACTGCGCTCGGTGCTCGATCTGACCCGCGACAACGAGACCTTCGTCCGCCGCGCCGTCGAACCGGCCCGGGTCGAAGGCCGGGCTGATCAGGACATGGACGGAACGGGGAGTGGTGACGGCTGTGGCGGTGGCGTGCGGTGCGCGCGGAGCGCGGAGAGTACCGACGGCGCTGAGAGCGCTGAGCGTGAGGAGAACGGAGAGGCCGGGGAGAGGGTGAGGGGCCGATGACCCACTTCATGATCGCCGGAGGCGGGATCGCCGGTCTGACGACGGCCCTCGCGCTCCACCGCGCCGGATTCACCAAGGTCACGGTCGTCGAGGCCGCCCGCGAGATCCGCCCGGTCGGGGCGGGGCTCAACATCCTGCCGAACGCGGTCCGCGAACTCGACGAACTCGGCCTCCTCGACGCGCTGTCCCGGCACGGCCTGCCCACCCGCGAACTCCGCTACTACCACCGGGGCGGCGGACTGATCTCCAGCGACCCCCGGGGCATCGCCGCCGGATACCGCTGGCCCCAGCTCTCCATCGGCCGGGGCGCCCTCCAGGTCGCCCTCGCGGACGCGGTCCGCGAACGGCTCGGCCCCGAGGCCGTCGTGCCCGGAGTCCGGGTCGCCGGAATCGAACAGCAGCCGCACGGCCGCCCGAGAGTACGGATCCAGCACCGCGACGGGGTCCACCGGGGCAGCGGCTCCCTCGAACCCGACGTCCTCATCGGCGCCGACGGCATCCGCTCCGCCGTCCGCGCCGGGCTCAACCCCGACGAGGGCGAACCCCCGTGGAACGGCCTCGTCATCTGGCGCGGAGTCTCCCGGGTCCCCGCGAAAGACGCCGGGACCTTCATGTTCATCGCCGGGGACGACCGGCAGAAGGCCGTCGTCTACCCGCTCGCCGAACCCGACCCCTCGAACGGCACCGTCCTCATGAACTGGGCCCTCGCCGTCCCCGGCGACGACGGCGCCGGACCGCCCGGCGCCTACCGCGGCGACTGGAACCGGCGGATCCCCGCCGAGCGGTGCGCCCGGCACTTCGCGGGCTGGGAGTTCGACGGCGTCAGCGTCGAACGCGTGGTGGCCGCGGCGGAGCAGGCGTACGAGTACCCGATGGTGGACCGGGAACCGCTCGACCGCTGGTCCCACGGCCGGACGACCCTCGTCGGCGACGCCGCCCACGCGATGTACCCGGCGGGCTCCAACGGCGCGACCCAGTCCGTCGTGGACGCCCGCGCCCTGGCCCGCGCCCTCTCCGTCCACCGCGACCCCGCGGAAGCCCTCGCCGCCTACGAGGCCGAACGCCGCCCCGCCATGACGGAACTCCAGCGGGCCAACCGGAGCATGGGCCCCGAGATCGTCATCAACCTCGCCCACGAACGGGCGCCGGATGGCTTCACGGACATCGACGCGGTCATCCCGCCGGAGGAACGGGCGCGGATCACGGCCCGCTACGAGGCGCAGGGCGCGTTCGCCCCGCCCACGGTCAACCGCGGCTCCCCCTACACCCCGGGCCGCCCCCCGTCCCTGCCCTAGCCTCGACGGCGCCGCGACTCTTTTTGGGCCGCGCGTCGCCCCGCCGTCGGTAGCGGGGCCCCGGGTGACCGCCACACCCCGGAGCCTGTGGGGGGTCCACGCGATATTGCCGACTGCGCGCCGTCTGTGGCCGTTCGCGCAGTTCCGCCCCCTATGCCTTCGGCGCTGGGGGGACCCCCAGCGCCTTGGCTCTCCGGCTGACCGCTTTACCCCGGAGTCTGTGGGGGGTCCCACCCGTCATTGCCGACTGCACGCCGTCTGTGGCCGTTCGCGCAGTTCCCCGCGCCCCTAAATGCTCTCCCGAGCACCGCCCCTGAAAAGTGGCACCCACCCTTGGGAAGAGGGCCCGCCTCTTTCCGAGGGCGGTCAGAAGGAGCAACCAGGGGCGCGGGGAACTGCGCGACCAGCCACGACGGTGGTGCGGACCGCCGACAACATCAGGCTGCCGGGCGCGGCCCGGGTAGTAGGCGGTGCCCAGGAGGGCCGAGGCGCTGGGGGTCTCCCGTCGCGAGGCCCGTCGAGAGAGGCGGCTTCCCCCCTCCAAAAAAGGAACGGCGCGGCGCGCGGGAAGCGGGGTGTACCGGGGGAAAACGGGAGGATCCTGTCAAGGTGGACGCGTGAAGGCCATCCGTCGGTTCACCGTCCGTCCCGTCCTGCCCGAACCTCTCCGCCCCCTCAGCGACCTCGCCCGCAATCTGCGCTGGTCGTGGCATACCGAGACCCGTGATCTCTTCCAGGCCGTCGACCCCGACGGCTGGCCCGCCGCCGGTGGTGATCCCGTACGCCTGCTCGGGTCCGTGTCCGCCGGGCGGCTCGCGGAGCTGGCCGGTGACCGCCGCTTCCTGCGCCGGCTCACCGCCGCCGCCGACGATCTCGACGACTATCTGCACGGCCGCCGCTGGTACCAGACCAGTCCCCGGGCCGCCGAGTTCCCGGCCGCCGTGGCGTACTTCTCGCCGGAGTTCGGGGTGACGGCCGCCCTTCCGCAGTACTCCGGCGGTCTCGGGATCCTCGCGGGCGACCATCTGAAGGCCGCCAGTGATCTGGGTGCCCCGCTGATCGGGGTCGGGCTGCTCTACCGGCACGGCTATTTCCGGCAGTCCCTGTCCCGGGACGGCTGGCAGCAGGAGCACTATCCGGTACTCGACCCGGACGAACTCCCCGTCACCCTGCTGCGGGAGCACGACGGCACCCCCGCGCAGATCTCCGTCGCCCTGCCCGCCGGGCGGTCTCTGCGCGCCCATGTCCGGGTCGCCCGGGTCGGCCGGGTGCCGCTGCTGATGCTCGACTCCGACGTCGAGGAGAACGGGCCCGGCGAGCGGGACATCACCGACCGGCTCTACGGCGGCGGCAGCGAGCACCGGCTGCTCCAGGAGATGCTGCTCGGTATCGGCGGTGTCCGCGCGGTGCGGACGTACTGCCGGCTGACCGGCCATCCCGCGCCCGAGGTCTTCCACACCAACGAGGGCCACGCCGGTTTCCTCGGCCTGGAGCGGATCCGCGAACTCGGCGAGGACGGCCTCGGTTTCGACGCCGCCCTGGAGGCCGTCCGCGCGGGCACCGTCTTCACCACCCACACCCCCGTCCCCGCCGGGATCGACCGGTTCGACCGCGAGCTGGTCGCCCGGCATCTCGGCGACCGGGGCGCCCTGCCCGGTGTCCCGGTCGAGCGGATCCTGCGGCTGGGCACCGAGACCTATCCCGGCGGCGACCCGCAGATCTTCAATATGGCCGTGATGGGGCTGCGGCTCGCCCAGCGCGCCAATGGTGTCTCCACCCTCCACGGCGCCGTCAGCCGGTCCATGTTCGCCGGGCTCTGGCCGGGTTTCGACGCCGACGAGGTGCCCATCACCTCCGTCACCAACGGTGTGCACGCCCCCACCTGGGTCGCCCCCGAGGTGTTCCGGCTCGGCGCCCGCCGGATCGGTACCGGACGCGCCGAGGACGCGATCGCCGTCGGCGGCTCCGACCTGTGGACCGCCGTCAACGACATCCCCGACGCCGAGATCTGGGAGCTTCGCCGCGAACTCCGCGAACAGCTGGTGACCGAGGTACGGCGGCGGCTGCGGGCGTCCTGGCGGCAGCGCGGCGCGGGCGCGGCGGAGCTGGGCTGGATCGACGGCGTCCTCGACCCCGACGTCCTCACCATCGGCTTCGCCCGCCGGGTCCCCTCGTACAAACGGCTCACCCTGATGCTGCGGGACCGCGACCGGCTGCGGGCCCTGCTGCTGCACCCCGAACGCCCCGTCCAGATCGTCGTCGCGGGCAAGGCGCACCCCGCCGACGACGGCGGGAAGCGGCTGGTGCAGGAGCTGGTCCGGTTCGCCGACGACGCCCGGGTACGGCACCGGATCGTCTTCCTCCCCGACTACGGCATGGGCATGGCGCAGAAGCTCTACCCCGGCTGCGACGTCTGGCTCAACAACCCCCTCCGCCCCCTGGAGGCGTGCGGTACCAGCGGAATGAAGTCGGCGCTCAACGGGGGCCTCAACCTCTCCGTACTCGACGGCTGGTGGGACGAGTGGTACGAGCCCGACTTCGGCTGGGCCATCCCCACCGCCGACGGCGCCGCCGTCGACGAGGACCGGCGGGACGACCTGGAGGCCACGGCGCTCTACGAGCTGATCGAGAACCGGGTCGCCCCCCGGTTCTACGACCGGGGCCCGGACGGCCTCCCCGGCCGCTGGGTCGAGATGGTCCGCCGCACCCTCGCCACCCTCGGTCCGAAGGTGCTGGCCGGACGGATGGTCCGGGAGTACGTGGAACGGCTCTACGCCCCCGCCGCCCGCGCCCACCGGGCACTGGACGCCACCACGGCGGGCGAACTGGCGGGCTGGAAGGCCAAAGTCCGGGCGGGCTGGCCGAAGATCGCCGTCGACCATGTGGAGACCGTCGAACACACCCCCGCCGGAACCGCCGAACTGGGCGCGGCCCTCGCACTGCGGGCCCGGGTCGCGCTCGGCGAGCTGACCCCGGACGACGTGGAAGTCCAGGCCGTCGCGGGCCGGGTCGACCCCGACGACGCGATCGCCGACGCCCGGCTGTTCCCGCTGAAACCGGCGGGCGGCCCCGACCTGGAGGGGCGGGTCCTCTACGAGGGCGCGCTGCCCCTGGACCGTACCGGCCCCTTCGGCTACACGGTCCGGGTGCTGCCCGCGCATCCGCTGCTCGCCGCCCCGGCGGACCTGGGACTCGTCCGGCTGCCCTCGGGGGCGCCCGCGAACGACTGACGCGCCGCGCCGCCGTCTACTCCGGAGCCGTACCCCGGTAGCGCAGCTCCTCGTTCGGCACGTCCGTGACGACGGCCTTCGAGGAGAGCCGGTCCGCCGTGAAGCAGAAGCGGTACGCGGGTGTGTCGGTCAGGGTGTCCGCGCGGTGGTACACGCACCGGTCCACGCCCGGCGGTTCCGGGTCGACCCCTGCCGGCCTGCCGGGCAGCCGGTGCTCCGGCAGCCGCTTCAGTACCTCGGAGCGGGGGTCGCCGACCCGGATCGCGTCGAAGTCGGCCCGGTGCACGGTCGACCGGATCAGGGTGTACTGCTCGAAGCCGAGCATCAGCAGCGCCAGTACGGTACCGATCGTCACCGGGACCACGATCGCCTGCCGCAGTCCCCGCCGGACCCGGCGCCGGGCCAGCTCCAGCTCCCGGGCGGAATCCGGCCCGGCGGGGTCGCCGGGACCGGCGGGCGCGGTGGCGTCGGCGGGCCCGGTCGGTCCGGTCGGTTCTGCGGTGCCGGTGTTCTCGGCGGGGCCGGACGCGGGGGAGACCGGCAGCCGGGCGCCCACCGTGAAACCGCCGCCGTCCACCGGCCCGTGGGTGAGGACACCACCCGCGAGCCGGACGCGTTCGTCCAGCCCCACCAGGCCCGTACCGCCCGAAGTCACGGCGGCCGGATCCGGTACGGCCCCCGCCCCCGCCGCCGCCCCGGCGGCGCGCGGCGCCCGGCCGTTGCCGACGGTCACCGCCACCGAACCTCCGGCCCGGACCACCCGGACCACGACCTCGGCCCCCGGCGCGTGCTTCGCCGCATTGGTCAGCGACTCCTGCACCACCCGGTGCACCGCCCGGTCCGTCATCTCCGGCAACGGCCCGCCGCCCGCCCCGGTGTGCTCCTCGTACTCCTCCTCCAGCCGGACCGCGAGACCCGAATCACGGGCCCGCTCCACCAGTGCCCGGACCGTCTCGTCCCGGGGCGCCGTCGGCGCGGCCTCCCCGTCGCCCCGCAGCACCCCCACGACCTCCCGCAGCCGCTCCGTCGCACCGGCCGCCGCCAGCCGCAGCTCCCGGGCCGCCGCGCGCTGCGGATCCCCCAGCCCCCGGTCCACCTCCAGAGCCGCCGCGCGCAGCGCGATCAACGACAGATCGTGCCCCAGCGAATCGTGCATATCGCCCGCGATCCGGGACCGCTCCCGCAGCCGCTCCCGGTCCGCGACCGCCCGCTGCTCCCGCTCCAGCCGGTCCGCCAGCCGCCAGCCCGCGCCGACCAGCTCCGCGTACCGCCGTACGTAACGGCCCAGCAGCCAGGGCACGACAACGGCCAGCAGCAACGCCGCGACCTGCACGAACCAGGTCCACAACGGCTCCCCGAGCGCCACCGTCCCCGCCAGGCCGAGCACCGTGACACCGCCGAGCAGATCGAGCACCGGCCGGTCCCGGTGCGCGCGCCGCCCGGTCAGATAGGCGAACACGGCCAGCGCCACGCTGTACTGCGGTGTGATCAGCTGGGTGCTGTACAGGGCGCTGAGACCGAGCGCCGTACCGAGCGGCACGAGGGGACGACGGCGCCCGGAGGCGACGGCGACCCCCAGCAGCCCCGCCCCGGCGGCGGTCGCCCAGCCGCTCCCCGCCCACCCCTCGGTCCACGTCCGCGCCCACCCCGAGGTGACGCCCCCGCCCCCGCCCCCGCCGTTGAGCAGCAGCGGCAGGGCGACGAGCGCCCATACGCCGAGATCGGCCGATATGCGACGGGTCCGGGGTTCCATCCCCCCACTCTGCCGGAGCGCCTCCCGCCGGGGTTCCCCGGCCCGCGCCGTCTGCCCTCCCGCGCCGGGCCGGGCCGTCTGCCCTGCCGGGCCGGGGTATCCCTCGCGCCTGCGGCCCGGTGGGTGGCTTGTCTCGCAGTTCCCCGAGCCCCTAAATGCCCTCCCCAGCGCCGCCCCTGGGAAAGGAGCCCGTCTCCCTACGAGGGCGATGAGGAGAGCAACCCAGGGGCTCGGGGAACTGCGAGACCAGCCACCCACCGTGCCGCGGGCCGCGAACAACATCAGGCCGCCCGGCGCGCGGCCCGGGTATTCGGGGCGGAACCCCGCCGACGCTACCGCCGGGCGAGGTCCCCCTCGTGCGCGAGGATCGCCAGCTCCACCCGGTTGCGTAGGCCCAGTCTCGCCAGGACCGCGCTGACGTGGGATTTCACCGTGCCCTCGACGACATGGAGCCGTGCCGCGATCTCCGCGTTGGAGAGGCCCGCGCCGACCAGGGCGACGACTTGGGATTCGCGTTCCGTGAGCGGCGCGAGGCGGCGGCGGGCTTCGGCGGCGCGGGTGACCCGGCCGCCGTCGAAGCGGTCGATGACCCGGCGGGCGACGGCGGGGGAGAGGAACGCCGCGCCCTCGGCGACCGCCCGTACGCCGGTGAGGAGTTCCCGGGGGTCGCCGGACTTCAGCAGGAAGCCGCTCGCCCCGGCGGCCAGGGCGCGGGCGATGTACTCGTCCTCGGAGAAGGTGGTGAGCACGATGAGCGCGACACCGGGCGCGGCCCGGCGGAGTTCCTCGGCGGCGCGGAGGCCGTCGAGGCCGGGCATGCGGATGTCGAGGAGAGCGACGTCGGGCCGGTGCCGGAGGGCGAGCGCGACGGCGGTACGGCCGTCGGCGGCCTCGGCGACGACCTCGATCCCGGGGTCGGCGGCGAGTACGGCCCGTACGCCCGCGCGGATCATCGCCTCGTCGTCGGCGACGAGCACCCGTACGGGCGGCGGCGGGATCGGCGGGACGGTGTCGGCGGCGGCGGGCGTGGTCACCGCTCCACCTTAGGCCGACGGCGGGCGCGCCCGGGAGGGCGTGGAGCATCCTCCCGGGCGCGGGTCCGCGGGGGCCGGGCGGGTGCCCGGCGCCGCAGGGTCAGAACTGGAGCTTGACCCGGTTGATGTAGCCGGTGTCCTGTGCGGCCCGGTCCTGGACCCGGAGCCGCCACTCGCCGTTGGCGACCTCGGAGGACGCGTTGACGGTGTAGGTCTCCTGGACGTTGTCCGCGGAGTCGCTTCCGCTGAACGGCTTCAGCGGGTAGACCGAGCCGTCGGGGGCGACCAGGTCGACGACGAGGTCACCGCGCCAGGTGTGGATGATGTCGACCTCGACCTGGAGCGCGGTCGGCGCGTTGCCCGCGACGCCGGAGACGGTGACGGGCGAGACCACGGGCACCCCGTTGTCGGGGATCGCGACATCGGTGGCGTTCTCGAAGGAGGGGCCGCCGGGGTTGCCGCCGGGACGGCCGCCGACGTTGACTCCGGCCCAGGCGTCGGTGACGGCCTTCACCTCGGGGCTGGTCGCGCCGTACAGCTCGGTCGCGACCGCGAGGGTGCCGGTGCGGGCGCCCGCGTAGTTGGTGGTGGAGGTGAACTTGGTGGTGAGCGCCTTGTACCAGATCAGTGCGGCCTTCTCGCGGCCGATGCCGGTGACGGGCAGCCCGTCGGAGGTCGGGGAGTCGTAGGAGACGCCGTTGACGGTCTTGGGCCCGCTGCCCTCGGAGAGCAGATAGAACCAGTGGTTCGCCGGTCCGGAGGAGTAGTGGACGTCGATGCCGCCGATGCCGGAGTACCAGGCGTCCTTGGAGGAGCCGTCCCGGCTGGGCCGGTCCATGTACCGCAGCGGGGTGCCGTTGCCCCGGATGTCGATCTCCTCGCCGACGAGGTAGTCACCGGGATCGTTGGGGTTGCCCGCGTGGAACTCGACGGCGGCGGCGAAGATGTCGGACGTGGCCTCGTTGAGGCCGCCGGACTCGCCGCTGTAGACGAGCCGCGCGGTGTTGGAGGTGACGCCGTGGGTCATCTCGTGGGCGGCGACGTCGATGGAGGTCAGCGGCTTGGCGTTGCCCGCGCCGTCGCCGTACGTCATGCAGAAGCAGGAGTCCTGCCAGAAGGCGTTGACGTAGTTGTTGCCGTAGTGGACCCGGGAGGTGGCGCCGACGCCGTCGCCGCGGATCCCGGAGCGGCCGTGCACGTTCTTGAAGTAGTCCCAGGTCAGTCCGGCGCCGTAGGCGGCGTCCGCGCCCGCCGTTTCGAGGTCGGAGGGCTGGCCGTTGCCCCAGATGTCGTCGGGGCCGCTGAAGACGGTGCCGGTGCCGCTGGTGCCCCGGTTGAGGTTGGTGGTGCGGTGGTTGCCCCGGCCGGAGTCGGTGAGCTGGTACGAGCCGCCGGACTGGACGGAGCCGACGGTGACCTGCCCGCTGTACATGGTGTTGCCGGTCCCGGTGTGGACGGCCTGCCACCGGTACAGCTCGGCGCCGGTGCCAGCGTCGGTGACGACATGGAGTTCGCTGGGGGTGCCGTCGTGCTGGAGGCCGCCGACGACGGTCTCGTACGCGAGGACGGGCCGGTTGCCCTGGGCGAGCCAGACGACCTTGCGGGGCGCGCGGGTGACGTCGGCGTTCTCGGCGCCCTCGGCCTCGGCCCGGGCCAGCGCCTGCCGTTCGGCGGCGGCGGGGGCGGTCCTGGCGGTGGTGGCGACCGTGCCGACGGAGAGCCGGGACGCCCTGGCGACGGCCTCGGTGGCGCCGGAGGGCGTTTCGGAGACGACGAGGTCGCCGCCGAGGACGGGGAGGCCGCGGTAGGTGCGCTCGTAGCGGGTGTGCGTGGTGCCGTCCCGGTCCTGGGCGACATCGCGGACCAGCAGTTTCTCGTCCGCCGTGAGCCCGAGTTCCTTCGCGGTGGCGGCGGTCCCGGCGTCGCTCGCGGCGATCAGGGCGGCCCGCTGGGTGGGCGACAGGGTCTTGGGCAGGGCGCCGGGGTCGGCCTTTCCGGCGGTGGCCGCGGCGGGGGCGCGGTCGGCTCCGGCGGGCGCGGCGGTGGAGCTGGTGGTCTGGAGGCCGAGGGCGAGCAGTGCGGCGGTGGCGAGCAGTGCGCCGGTCGCCGTGGTGCGTCGGGGCGTGGGTCTCACGCGGACTCCTTCTGCGAGGGGGTACGGAGCGGCGGGGTGACGCCGTCCGGACGAAGGTGGGCGGCGGAACGGACGGTGCGGGGAGCGTGCGGTGGTGCGGGCAATCGCGTGGTGCGGCCGGGCGGGTGGGGCGGCAGGGCACGGGAGGCGATGGAACGCGTGGTGCGTGGAACGGGTGGCGCGTACCGCGGAGCCGTACGGGCGGACGCGTCGTGGCGCGCGGCGCCCGGTCCGCGTGCCGCGGGCCCGCCGGATCCACCGGACTCGTCGTGACCGCCGGTGGCTGACCATCGGCGGCTGTCCGGGAATCGCGGGTCCGTGAAAGCGAACCGGGGTGAAGAGTCGCAGCCATGGCGGGTTTCTGTCAGGAGCGCGTCAAAAGGTTGACCGGAAAGCGTTCGTTGACCGAAGGGGTTCGTCCGCTCATCGGACGCCGGGGCCGGGCCCGGCATCCTGTCATGAACGGGTAAAGCGTGGGCAACGTACGGGTATCCGCCGCCCGTCCGGCAAGGGCCCGCCGGACCCCGGCCGGACGTCCGCGACGGCGGTACGGAACGTCCCGGCGACCGGACGCGCCGCCGTTACCCGCCCCCGCCACCCCTCACGGGCGGTACGGATGTGGCCAATTCCCGTTCCGGCGGGGCCCGGCACCGGGCCGAACCCCGCCCGAAGGGTCACCCCAGGCTCTCCCGCCACGCCCGGTGCAACTCCGAGAACCGCCCCGGCGCCGCGATCAGCTCACCCGGCGACCCGTCCTCCACGATCCGGCCGCCCTCCATCACCAGGACCCGGTCCGCCCCCTCGACCGTCGAGAGCCGATGCGCGATCACCAGGGCCGTACGGCCCGCCAGCACGGTGTCCATCGCCCGCTGCACCGCCCGCTCGCCCGGCACGTCGAGGGAACTGGTCGCCTCGTCCAGGATGAGTACGGCCGGGTCGGCCAGCAGCGCCCTGGCGAAGGCGACCAACTGGCGCTGACCGGCGGAGATCCGGCCGCCCCGCTTACGGACATCGGTGTCGTACCCGTCGGGCAGCGCCCTGATGAAGTCATCGGCGCCGATGGCCCGGGCGGCCCGCTCGATATCCTCCCGGCCGGCGTCCGGGCGGCCGATGGCGATGTTCTCGGCGACCGTCCCGGAGAAGAGGAACGCCTCTTGGGTCACCATCACCACCCCGCGCCGCAGTTCGGCCGAGCCCAGGTCCGCCAGGGGCACGCCGTCGACCAGGATCCGGCCCTCCGTGGGGTCGTAGAACCGGGCCAGCAGCTTGGCCAGGGTCGACTTGCCCGCGCCCGTCGAGCCCACGACGGCCACCGTCCGGCCCGCCGGGATCGTCAGATCGAACCGGGGCAGCACCTCGCCGCCGGTGCGGTAGGCGAACCGGACCCCGTCGAAGACGACCGTACGGCCGGGCCTGCCCTCGGCCCGCTCCGGCAGGGCCACCGGCCGCTCCGGCTCCAGGACCGACGGCCGCTGCGCCAGCAGCCCGGCGATCTTCTTCAGCGACGCCGCCGCCGACTCGTACGAGTTGAGGAACATACCGAGCCGGTCGATCGGGTCGTAGAGCCGCCGCAGATAGAGGGCGGCGGCGGCCAGCACACCGAGCGCGAGGGTGCCGTCGGCGACCCGGTAGGCGCCCCAGAGCACCATGCCCGCGATCGCCGTATTGGCCAGCAGCCGGGAGCCCAGCACGAAAAGGGCCAGCTCCAGCATCGCGTCGCCGTTGCTGCGGCAGTGATCCTGGTTCAGCTTCCGGAACACCTCGTCGTTCGCCCGCTCCCGGCGGAACGCCCGGACCGGACGGATACCGTTCATGGTCTCCGTGAACCGGACGATCACGGCCGCCATCGCCGTCGACCGCCGGCCGTAGATCACCGCACAGCGCCGCCGGTAGACCCGGATCAGTACGAACAGCGGGGCGAAGGTGGCGACGGCGACCGCGCCGATCCCGAAGTCGAGCCAGAGCAGCAGTACGGAGATGTAGACGAAGGCCAGGACGACGTTGATCAGCTCCTGGAGTCCCTCGTCCAGCAGCTCCCGCAGGGACTCGACGTCCGCCGTCGAACGGGAGATCAGCCGCCCCGAGGTGTACCGCTCGTGGAAGTCGACGCTCAGCGACCGCGAGTGCCGGAAGATCCGGTGCCGCAGATCGAGCAGGACGTCCTGACTGAGCCGGCCGATGACACTGACGAAGAGGTACTGGAGCACCCCGGCGCCGAGCGCCGCCAGCGCGTAACCCGAGGCGACCGCGACCAGTGGCCCGTAGTCGTCGCGGCGGAGCGCCGGAACGCCCCGGTCGATCGCGTACGCCACCAGCAGCGGACCGGCCTGGACGGCGGCCTGCTGGAGCAGGAGCAGCAGGGCGACGGCCGCGACCCGGCGCCGGTACGGGGCGAGCAGCGACCGCAGCAGGGTCCGGGTGGCGTGCGGGGGAGTGGGCAGATCGTCCTGGTCGAACGGGTCCCCGGTGCCGGTGCCGGTGCCGGTTTTGGTTTTGGTTTCCGTGCCTGTGCCGGGCTCGGGATCGATCGTGGTAACGGCCTCGGTCACGGCCCCGGCCGGGTCCCCGGCCGCCGGTGCGACCGGCGGGGAAGACGGGGGCGGGGGCTGCCGCTGCGCCTGGCTCACGAGGTCGTCGTTCCTTCCGGCAGAAGATCATCGGACCGGTCACGCGGCCCCGGCGGATCATCGGCACCCGACATCAGCCAGGCGTACTCCGCACTGGTCCGCATCAGCTCCTGATGCGTACCGACGGCGGCGACCCGGCCGTCCGACAGCAGCGCCACCCGGTCCGCGAGCAGTACCGTCGACGGCCGGTGGGCCACCACGAGCGCCGTGGTGTCCTTCAGTACGTGCCGCAGAGCGGCCTCCACCCGGGCCTCCGTATGAACGTCGAGGGCGGAGAGGGGATCGTCGAGCACCAGGAACCTGGGGCGGGCCGCCACCGCCCTGGCCAGCGCCAACCGCTGCCGCTGCCCGCCCGAGAGCGTCAGCCCCTGCTCGCCGACCTCGGTTCCGGCACCCTGCGGCAGCGCCTCGACGAAATCGGCCTGGGCGATCCCGAGAGCCCGGTCCAGCACGTCCGGCGCGGGCGTACCGTCGTCGCCGACGCCCATCAGTACGTTCTCGGAGACCGTCGCGGAGAACAGCGTCGGCTCCTCGAACGCCACCGACACCAGGGTCCGCAGCCGTTCCCGGGGCAGCGCCGTGATGTCCGTACCGTCCAGGGTGATCCGCCCGGCGGTCGTCTCGTGCAGCCTCGGCACCAGGGCCGTCAAAGTCGTCTTCCCGCTGCCGGTGGCCCCGACGACGGCCATCGTCTCACCGGGCCGGATATGCAGATCGACACCGTCGAGTACGGGCCGGGAACCGTCGGGCGCGTCGGGATAGCGGAAGACGACCCCCTCGAACCGCAGCCCGCCGTCATCCCCCGTACGACCCTGGGGCACCGGCCTCGGAACCGTACTCCCCGACTCGGATTCCGCTCCCGGACCCCGCTCCCGTCCCGGCCCCTGTCCCGGCTCCGGCCGGTCCGTGCCGGACTCCTCCGGCTGGTCCATCACCTCGAAGAACCGCTCGGTCGCGGTCGCCGCCTCCTGGCAGAGCGCCAGCAGGAAGCCGATGGACTCCACCGGCCAGCGCAGCGCCAGCGCCGTCGACAGAAACGCCACCAGAGTGCCCGCCGACAGATCGCCGTCCGCGACCTGGACCGTACCGAGGACCAGGGCCGCGCCGATCGCCAGCTCCGGGATCACGGTCACCGCCGACCAGATCCCCGCCACCATCCGCGCCTTGACCACCTCGGTACCGCGCAGCGCCCCGGCGAGCCCGGCGAAGGCCCGCTCCTGCCCGCGATGGCGGCCGAAGCCCTTGACGACCCGGATCCCGAGGACGCTCTCCTCCGTCACCGTCGTCAGATCCCCGGCCTGGTCCTGGGCGAGCCGGGACGCCCGTGAGTACCGCGCCTCGAAGAAGGAGCAGATCGCGACCAGCGGGACGACCGGCAGCATCAGCACCAGCCCGAGCGTCCACTCCTGGACCAGCAGAATCGCCAGCCCGACGACGATCGTCACCCCGTTGACCAGCAGGAACGTCAGAGGGAACTGGAGGAATATCCGGATCAGCCCCAGATCCGTCGTCCCGCGCGACAGCAACTGACCCGAGGGCCAGCGGTCGTGGAAGGCGAGCGGAACGCGCTGCAGCCGGTGGTACAGATCGGCCCGCAGCGCGGCCTCGACCCCCGCCAGCGGCCGGGCGACCAGCCACCGCCGGAACCCGAAGAGCACCGCCTCCCCGATCCCGAGCAGCAGCAGCGCCAGCGCGCCCAGCCACACCCCGCCGGGGTCGCGGTCGGAGACGGGGCCGTCGACGATCCACTTGAGCACGAGCGGAAAGACCAGCCCGAGACAGGAGGCGACGATCGCCACCCCCGCCGCCGCGAACAACCGCACCCGGACCGGCCGGACGTAGGGCCACAGCCGCAGCAGGATACGGACGACGGACCGCTTGGGCTCCGGAGCGGACTCCGGGGGCGGCTTCTCCTGGGGTGACGGATAAATGGGCATCAGCAGCGAGCCTACGGTTCACCCCTGACGCTCCTCACCTCCTTTTCCCCGCCGCGCCCACGAGGGCGCCGCCCATTGAGCCGGGTTCGCCCGGGGGCCTGCCGTTGTCGCCGGTCTGCGGCCCGGCCGTGGCTTGTCTCGCAGTTCCGCCCCCTATGCCTTCGGCGCTGGGGGGACCCCCAGAGCCTTGGCCCTCCGGGTTGCCGCCTACTACCCGGGTCTCGCCCTGCGACCGGGCGTTGTCGGCGGTCCGCGGCCCGTCCGTGCCTTGTCTCGCAGTTCCCCGAGCCCCTAAATGCTCTCCCGAGCACCGCCTCTGTAGGAGGGACCTGTTCTCTCGGCTGGGGCGGTGAGAAGGGCAACCAGGGGCGCGGGGAACTGCGCGACAAGCCAGCCACGGTCCGCAGACCGCTGACAAGATCAGGTCGCCGGGCGGGCCCGGGTGGGCGAGGGGCGGTGCTCCAGGGAGCCGGAGTCGTACCTCGGGGTCGGCCGATCGGATGATGTCCGGTCGAGCGCGACGGCCGATGCCGCCCGCGCCGTACCACCGCCAACCTAGAGCCATGGCGGCGATCATCGAGGTCACGGACCTCCACAAGGCGTACGACGGCCGGACCGTCGTCGACGGGGTGAGCTTCACCGTCGGCGCGGGTGAGGTCCTCGGTCTCGTCGGGCCCCCGGGTGCGGGAAAGACCACCGTCGCCGAGTGCGTCGGCGGACTGCGGACCCCCGACTCCGGCCGGGTCCTCGTCGACGGGCTCGACCCGGCCGCCGACCAGGCCGGACGGGGCGGACGGGTCGGACGTGCCGAGCCGCCCGGCGTCTCCTCCGGCACCGACCGGCGGCTCCTCCTCGTGATGCTCGCCCTGCTCGGCGGGGAGCGCGCGGTGGTCCTGGACGAACCCGTCACCGGACTCGACGCCCGCGCCCGGCGGCTCGTGGGGCGGCTGGTGGCGGACTTCGTCTCCGGCGGCGGCTGTGTGCTGCTGACCGGCCCCCACCCGGAGGCCGTTCAGGGGCTCTGCGACCGGATCGCCGTCGTGGACCGGGGGCGGATCACGGCCGTCGGGGTTCCCGCCGTACCGGCGTCCGCCGTCGGCCGCCCCGCGACGGCCGTCTCCTTCCGGCCGTCGGCACCGCTGGACGGACGCGAACTGACGGCTCTGCCGGGGGCCCGGTCCGTCACTGTCGACACGGCGCGCGGCCCGGTGCGCGGCGCGGGTGGCGGCCGGATCACCGTCCGGGGTACCGACGAGACCGTCGACGCGCTGATCGCCCTGCTGGTCCGGCGGCGGATCATCGCCCACGGGCTGCGGGTCACGGACGCCCGAACCGGTCCACGCGACGGCCGCGACGGCCCGGCGTACCGGGGCCGGTGCGCCCTCGCGCCCCGGACCGGCCGGACGTCCCGTACCGCGGTCCGGGCGTTACGGGGAGCCGCCCCGTGCTCCGCCGAAGCGTCCCGTACGCCCGGGGGACTCACCGCGACGCACCCGGCGGCGGCCGACGACGAACCGTCCGGAGCACCCGGCCCGCACACCCCGCCCGCACACCGACGTCCGGACGGCGCTTGACGGAGCGCCGCCCGGCAGGGGACCGACCGGAGGGGGGACCGCGTATCCGGTCGGCACCCAGGGACGCGACCGACCGCTCCGGCCGTGTTCCACGTCGCCCCGCCGATCCCGTACGACCCGTACCGGCGGCACACCACCCGGTGTTCCGCCGGGCGGGTACGGGATCGGCGGGGCCGTCGTCCCGTACGCCCCCGACCCCGCCCCCGAGCCCCCTGAACGGCCCGAATCCGAACGCGGTACGGAACACTGCCGCCATGACCGCCGCGACCCGACCCGCCCCCGACGGCGACTCCCCGGACACCGCCCCGCCGTCCGCGACCGCCCCGCTCCCGGCGCTCGCCGACGTCCTCTGGGACCGATTTCACCGCTGCGGCCCGTACGCCGTCCTCGCCCTGGCCACCTTCGTCGCCGTCCTGTCGGGCCGCTCCCTGATGAGCCGTGCCGACGTGTACGCCGCCGCGGTCATGGTCCCGCTGGTCCTCGGGCTGGAGATCCGGCACAGCCGCGCCCGGCGGGCCGCTGCCGGATCCGGTCTCGTCGCCCCGCTGACCCTGCGCGCGGGCGCCCCCGTACTCCCCCTGCTGCACGGCCACGACCCCGCCGGACAGCTCCACTTCGTGCTGCGCGCCCTGCTCACCATCGGACTGACCGTCACCAATCCGTCCTTCGCCCTCTACTCCGTCGTCGGCTTCTTCGCCGCCCCCCATCTGCTGCCCGGCGCCCGGCGGCTGCGGGCCGGGCTGGTGCTCAACGCGATCGCCGGAGCCGGTGCCCAGTCCGGCGGGCTGCCACCGGCCACGGCGTCGAACTGGACCGCGTTCGGGGCGCTGTTCCTGCTCAACTCCGCCCTCTGCTTCGTCTTCGCCCGGATCACCGAACACGAACAGAAGGCGGCCCGGGAGAAGATCGCCACCATCGCCGAACTGGAGCGCACCAACGCCCGGCTCACCCGCGCCCTGGCGGAGAACGCCCACCTCCAGGCCCAGTTGCTGGTCCAGGCCCGGGAGGCGGGCGTCGCGGGTGAACGGCAGCGGCTCGCCGCCGAGATCCACGACACCATCGCCCAGGCCCTGGCCGGGGTCGTCACCCAGCTCCAGGCCGCCGCCGGGGCCGCCGAACCGGAGACCGCCCGGACCCATATGTCCCGGGCCGCCGAACTCGCCAGGGCCGGTCTCGGGGAGGCCCGGCGCTCCGTCCACGACCTGGCGCCCCCCGCCCTCGAACACGACTGTCTGAGCCTGGCGCTGGAGAAGACCGTCGCCGACTGGTCGGAACGGACCGGGATACCCGCCGGGTTCACCGTCACCGGGACCGAGGAGCCGCTGCACGGCGAGGTCGCCGCGGCCCTGCTGCGCATCGTGCAGGAAGCCCTCGCCAACACCGCCCGGCACGCCGGGGCCGGCCGGGCCGGGGTCACCCTCACCTTCCTCGGCGGCGAGGTCGTCGCCGACGTCCGCGACGACGGTACGGGCTTCGACCCGCTCGCCGTCCCCGCCCCGCGCGGGGGCGGTGGCTTCGGGCTGCGGGCCATGCGGGCCAGGGCCGAACGCGTCGCGGGCCGGGTGGAGGTGGAGTCGGAGCCCGGCCGGGGTACCGCGGTCTCCGCTCGCGTACCGTTGGTACCCCATGGCTGACATCTCCCGGACCGCGCCCGTCCCTTCGGCCGTACCGGCGGGCGACGGCACGCCCGCCGGCCGGACGATCACCCTGCTCGTGGCCGACGACCACCCCGTCGTCCGGGACGGACTGCGCGGCATGTTCGACTCGTCCCCCGGCTTCGCCGTCGTCGGCGAGGCCGACAACGGCGAGGACGCCGTCGCCGCCGTCCTCCGGCTCGATCCGGACATCGTCCTGATGGACCTCCGGATGCCCGGCCAGGGCGGCGTCGCGGCCATCGCCGAGCTGACCAGGATCGGGGCCAGGGCCGAAGTGCTGGTCCTCACCACGTACGACACCGACAGCGACACCGTGCCCGCGATCGAGGCGGGCGCGACCGGCTACCTCCTCAAGGACGCCCCGCGCGAGGAGCTGTTCGCCGCCGTCCGGGCCGCCGCCGACGGGCGGACCGTGCTCTCCCCGGCGATCGCCTCCCGGCTGGTGTCGCACGTCCGCGCGCCCCGCCCCACCGGCGGCGAACTGCTGTCGGCGCGCGAGCGGGAGGTGGTGGCCCTGGTCGCCCGGGGGATGTCGAACGAGGAGATCGCGGCCGAACTCTTCATCAGCAAGGCCACGGTGAAGACCCATCTCACCCATCTCTTCGCCAAGCTCGGCGCCAAGGACCGGGCGGCGGCGGTGGCACGGGCGTACGACCACGGCATCCTCGGCGACGCCTGACCGGCCCGGCCCGCCTGACCCCTTGCCCCCCGGACCCGCTCGACAGTCCGGTACGGCCCGCTCGCGCGCCGTACCGGGACACACCGCCCACCGGCCGACGTTTCCCCCATGGGGGCGTGGTCGTTGGGTGGACGTGAGACACCTACTGAAGCGGACCGGCCGGGGCGCGCTGACCGCCCTGGCCTCGGCCGGACTGGCCGCACTGTTGGCGGGGCTCTCCGGGTGCACCCCGGGCGGGGACGGCGGCGGAGACCCCGGCGGGGCCCCCGTACGGCAGGCGTCGGAGGAGGTGATCCGGGTGACCCCGGCGGACGGCGCCGAGGGGGTCGACCCCAAGAGCAGGCTCGAAGTACGGCTCACCAGCGGGCGGCTGGAACGCGTCACGGTCAACCGGATCGAGAACGAGGCGCCGTCCGTCGTCCCCGGCGCGATCTCCGCGGACGGACTGCGCTGGCGGCCGGCCGAGGGCACCCGGCTGGGAGTCGCCGCCAAATACTCCGTCGACGTCCTCGCCCTCGACGGCCACGGCCGCCGCACGGCCCGCCACACCACCTTCACCACCAAGGTCCCCGAGAGCCGGTTCATCGGCTACTTCAAGCCCGAACACCGCTCCACCGTCGGCACCGGGATGATCGTCTCCTTCGACTTCAACCGGAAGATCGAGGACCGGAAGGCCGTCCGGGAGGCGATCCGGATCACCACGGACCCGCCGGTCGAGGTCGTCGGGCACTGGTTCGGCGACCAGCGGCTCGACTTCCGGCCCGAGCGGTACTGGACGCCCGGTACCAAGGTCACCGTCCGGATCCGGCTCCGGGACGTGGAGGCCGCGCCCGGCGCCTACGGCATCCAGGACAAGACCGTCGCCTTCACCATCGGCCGCTCCCAGACGTCCGTGGTCGACGCCGAGGCCAAGACGATGGAGGTACGGAAGGACGGGGCGCTGGTCGCCACCCTGCCGATCACCGCGGGGGCGCCCGACGCGATGACGTACAACGGCAGGATGGTCGTGAGCGAGATGCACGACGTGACCCGGATGAACGGCGCCACGGTCGGCTTCACCGACGCCGACGGCAAGGGCGAGTACGACATCGAGGACGTACCGCACGCCATGCGGCTCACCCGCTCCGGCACCTTCCTGCACGGCAATTACTGGGCGTCGGCCGACACCTTCGGCTCGGCCAACGTCAGCCACGGCTGTATCGGGCTGCGCGATGTGAAGGGCGGCAGCGGGGAGACGCCCGCGGGCTGGTTCTTCGACCGGACCCTGATCGGCGATGTGGTCGAGGTGGTCAACTCGCACGACAAGACGGTCGCGCCCGACAACGGACTCAGCGGCTGGAACATGTCCTGGGAGGAGTGGAAGCGGTAGTCCGGACGGCGAGCGGTGGCCCGTGTGACCGAACGCACGGGAGCGGGCCCCCGTTAGCGCCGGTTAACCTGCCGCCATGAGCACTGTCTCCCTCGAAGTCTCCGGCGGCGTCGGCACCATCCGGCTCGACCGCCCTCCGATGAACGCGCTGGACATCGCCCTCCAGGACCGGCTGCGGGAGCTGGCCGATGAGGCCGGGCGGCGCGACGACGTCCGGGCCGTGATCCTCTACGGCGGTGAGAAGGTCTTCGCCGCGGGCGCCGACATCAAGGAGATGCTGGCGATCGACCACCCCGCGATGGTCGCCCGCTCCCGGGCGCTCCAGGAGGCGTTCACGGCCGTCGCCAGGATCCCCAAGCCGGTGGTCGCCGCGATCACCGGCTACGCCCTCGGCGGCGGCTGCGAACTCGCGCTCTGCGCCGACTACCGGATCGCCGCCGACGACGCCCGGCTCGGCCAGCCCGAGATCCTGCTCGGGCTGATCCCGGGCGCGGGCGGCACCCAGCGGCTCGCCCGGCTGGTGGGGCCGTCCCGGGCCAAGGACCTGATCTTCACCGGGCGTCAGGTGAAGGCGCCCGAGGCGCTGGCGATCGGCCTGGTGGACCGGGTCGTACCGGCGGGTGAGGTGTACGAGGCGGCGCTGGCCTGGGCCGCCCGGCTGGCCCGGGGCCCGGCGCTGGCGCTGCGGGCGGCGAAGGAGTCCGTGGACGCCGGTCTGGAGACCGATATCGAGACGGGTCTCGCGATCGAACGGAACTGGTTCGCCGGGCTGTTCGCCACGGAGGACAAGGAACGCGGGATGCGCGGCTTCGTCACCGAGGGGCCGGGCAAGGCCGTCTTCACCGGGACGGAGGAGCTGAGGGCGGGGGAGACCGCCCCCGGCTCCGGCTCCGGTTCCTGACCCGACCCGGCGCCCGGCTTCCGTACGGTCGCCGGGCTCCCTGGCCGCCCGGCGGGAACCGCCCTGTTGACAGGGTGTCAACGCGGTTCGGGATGGGCACATCTGGTTCCGTGAGGCCAGTGACATATGCCGAAGCGGGCTCCCGGAGCGACGGGTTCCGGGGGCCCTATTCCGCTGGAACCGCCACGGAAACCGCCCCCAGCGGCCATGATGGGGGCATGGCGGGCCTCGAAGGTGTGGAACAACCGCGGCAGCGCGAAGGCGCGACCGCGACCCGGTGGACGACCGCCATCGAGGACGAGCGGGGCCTGAAGGTTCTGGAGAAGTTCGGCGATCCGGCGCGGGCCGAGGTCAGGTTGCCGTCCCGCGCGGAATCCGCGGCCACCGCCCGGCGGCTGACCCACTCCGTGATCGTCCGCCAGTGGGGTCTCTCCGGGCAGATCGCCGAGCCCGCCGTACTGCTCGTCTCCGAACTCGTCGGGAACGCCGTCCGGCACACCGGCGCCCGGGAATTCGGCTTACGGATGACCCGCCGCCCCGGCTGGATCAGGATCGAGGTCCGCGATCCCTCCCGGGGGCTGCCCTGTCTGCTGCCGGTCCAGCCGCTGGACGTCAGCGGGCGGGGGCTCTTCCTGGTCGACCGGCTCTCCGACCGGTGGGGCGTGGATCTGCTGCCGCGCGGCAAGACCACCTGGTTCGAGACCCGGGTGCCCCAGCGGAGCGGCACCCCCTCCTGATCCCCCTCCCTGATCCGCGGCGGCGGAAGCGTGGAAGGCGGCCGAAGAGTGAGAGCCGGGGAGGCGGGGGAGGGGCCGGCGGAAAGCCGGAAGCCCCCAGGGCGCCGGTGTACGGCGGCGGGGGCTTCTCGGGAGCGGCGTGGACAGGGGGGTGTTTCCACGGCCGCCGGGACGACCGAGCCCGGGTCGGGGGGAGGTCGTGTCCCCGACTATGGCAGATCGGGAATCAACTCCCAAACTCGTGAATCACCCATAAGGCATCAAAACGGTCAGTTCGCGTGAGAATCTCAGGTGAGGTGGCGCACTCACCTCATAAATCCTGCTGAATTCCGGTCGGATGGTTGGATTCTTACGGTGGAGTGATATCGCCCGTCACTCGCGAAACGACCTGAATCGGACCAATCATTACTTTCTTCGTATTTTTTGCCTAGCGTCCTCTTCCGTGACCCCGATCGACCGCCGTCGCGCCCTGCGGACCGCAGCGGGGGCCGCCGTCGCCGGCGCTCTCGCCACGAGCTGCGCCGACGGCGGCGGCCCCGCGCGGCCCCCGGCCGACCGTGCCGCCCCGGACCGCGCCCTCCCCGGCCGTACCGCGTCCCCCGGCCCCGGTACGGGCCCGGGCACCCCGGTCGCCCGACCCGCCGGACGGCCGCCCGCCGCCCCCGCGCCCCGCCGCTACCCGGGACGGCCCGACCAGATCACCCACGGCCCCGGGGACCGCGACCGGGTCGCCCTCACCTTCCACGGCGGCGGCGACCCCGCCACCGCGGACGCCGTACTCGCCGAAGCCGAGCGGGCCGGGGCCCGGATCACCGTCCTGGCCGTCGGCGAATGGCTCGACGCCCATCCCCGGCTGGCCCGCCGGATCCTCGACGGCGGCCACGACCTGGGCAACCACACCATGCGCCATCTCGCCGTCAACGGCCTGCCCGAGGCCGAGGCGTACACCGAGATCACCGCCTGCGCCGACCGGCTGCGGCGGCTCACCGGATCCATCGGTACCTGGTTCAGGGCCTCCCGGACGCAGACCGCCACCCCGCTCGTCGTCCGGCTCGCCCGCCGCGCCGGATATCCGCACGTCCTCTCCTACGACCTCGACTCCCTCGACTCCACCTCGCCCGGCGCCCCGGCCGTCACCCGCGCGGTCGCCGAGCGGATCCGCCCCGGATCGGTGGTCAGTCTCCACTTCGGCTATGCGGACACGGTCGCCGCACTGCCCGTCCTCCTCGACGACCTCCACCGGCGCGGACTGCGCGCGGTGACCACCACGGAGCTGCTGAGCTGATGCGTCCCGCCCCCCGCCCCGCCCTCCTCCCGATCCCCGCCCCGGCCCGCCCCGGGACCCGGCGGCCCGTCCGCCGGAGCCGTCTGCTGCTCGCCGGGGCCCTGGTCGCCCTGGTCGCGGGCTGCGGCACCGAGTCCGGACCGGCCGGATCCGCCGAGCGGACCAAGGCCGCCGCGGCCCGTAAACCGGCCGCCCCCGCGGCCCCGCCCGGACTGCCCGGAATGCCGCCCGTGCTCGATCCGAAGGACCTCTACGCCGCCGACCGCCCCAACCGGCTCTCGCCCGTCGTGAAGGACTTCCCCACCAAGGTCTACGTCCCCAACACCAACTCCAACACGGTCTCCGTGATCGACCCGGCCACCTACAAGGTCGTCGAGACGATCCCGGTCGGCGTCCAGCCGCAGCACGTCGTACCGTCCTGGGATCTCAAGACCCTCTGGGTGAACAACAACCGGGGCCACACCCTCACCCCCATCGACCCCGCGACCGGCAAGGCGGGCAAGGAGGTCGAGGTCCACGACCCGTACAACCTCTACTTCACCCCGAACGGCAAGTACGCCGTCGTGATGGCGTCCATGGACCGCGAACTCGTCTTCCGCGACCCGCACACCATGGAACGGAAGAAGACCACCCCGGTGACCTGCTACGGGGTCAATCACGCCGACTTCTCCGCCGACGGCCGGTACTTCATCGTCTCCTGCGAGTTCTCCGGCGAACTGCTCAAGGTCGACACCGAGAAGATGGAGGTCGTCGGGCAGCAGAAGCTTCCCCTGAAGGGCGCGATGCCCCAGGACGTGAAGATCTCCCCGGACGGCAAGACCTTCTACGTCGCCGACATGATGGCCCACGGCGTCTGGGTACTCGACGGCGAGAAGTTCACCACCCCCACCCTGCTGCACACCGGCGAGGGCGCCCACGGCCTCTACATCAGCCGCGACTCCAGGGAGATGTACATCCCCAACCGGGGTGAGGGCTCCGTGTCCGTGTTCGACTTCGCCCGGAACGAGCTGACGAAGAAATGGTGGCTCCCGGGCGGCGGCAGCCCCGACATGGGCGGGGTCTCCGCCGACGGAAAGGTCCTCTGGCTCTCCGGACGGTACGACTCCGAGGTCTACGCCATCGATACCGCCACCGGCAAGGAGCTGGCCCGGATCCCGGTCGGCGACGGCCCCCACGGGCTGGCCTTCTACCCCCAGCCGGGCCGCTACTCCCTGGGTCATACCGGCGTCTTCCGCTGACCCGGCGACTGACCCGGCGACGGCGCCCCCCCGTCCGGCGGGCGGCCGTAGGAGCCGCGCTGTGAGCCCCCGGGCCCGCGGCGCGGCTCTCGCGGTTCACAGCAGGGCGGGCGCGTGGAACGTCCCCAGACCGGAGCCGATATCGCGGTCCAGCCAGTAGCGGCGCGGCTCGGTCAGCATCACGTCGACGCCCACCCCGAGGATCCCCGGAATGGCCGCCAGCTCGTCGTCGACGAAGCGCGCCACCGCCGACCGGTCCGTGACCAGCCCCGCGGCGAGGACCGACAGATCACTCGCCACATGGGCCACCAGCCGGGTCTGCGGCAGCTGATCGATCCGCCGCATCACCTCCGGCGTGTCCCCGGGGGCCACCCGCAGCCGCAGTACGAACGGCGTCTCGAAGCCCAGCCACTCCGAGACGATCTCCAGCCGGGGCCTGACCCAGCCCTCGTCCAGCACCCGGCGGACCACCCGGTGCGCGGTCGACGTGGCGAGCCCGGCCGACCTGGCGATACTCGCCGCCGACGCCCGGCCGTCCTGGATCAGCAGGGCGACCACGGTCCGCTCGGCGTCGTTGAGCGGCTTGGCCGGGGGCGTCACGGTCGCGGTCGCGGTGGCCCCCGGCCGTACCCCGATCAGCGCCAGCAGTTCGGCCCGCTCGCCGTCGCCGAGGAACCGGGGATCCCAGGTGATGCCCCGGCGCAGGGTGCTCAGGGCCGGGAGGGCCTTCACCCGGCGGACCCCCGGCACGGAGAACATCCGGTCGATGGCCCGGCTGGTCTCCGCGTCCGAGGGGGCGTGGACGACCGCGTAGACGGGGTAGTCGCCGGAGAGCTGGGCCAGTACCGGCAGGTGGGGCAGTCCGCGCAGCCGGTCCAGTACGGCCAGCGGGGTGTCGCCGGTGACGTCGAGGAAGACATGGACCGGCATCGCCGCGGAGTGCACACCCCAGTCCGCCTGGCCGATCACCCGGACCATCCGGGCCTCCTGGAGCCGGTCGTAGCGGCGTTTGAGCGTACTGGCGTCGGCGGCCAGGATCCCGCCCAGATCGTCCCAGGTGGCCCGGGGTGCCAGATGCAGCGCGCCGATCAGTCGGCGGTCCAGCTCGTCAAGGAAAGGGCGGGTCATGGCGCCCAACCTTAGCCCGCCGGTTAATCCCACTGTTACCTTCGAGGTCTAGAGAATCGCTCACTCAGGTGCCATTGTTCGCAGGAACATCCTTCACTTGTACGAAGAGGTACCGATGAGCGCCACCTCCGCCGAGCCTCGGCCGTCCGAGCCGCAGTCGAGAGCCCTGCGCACCGCGTTCCGGGGATTCGCCGCGATCGAGAAGGTCGGCAACAAACTTCCCCACCCGTTCTGGCTGTTCTGGATACTCGCCGGAGTCGTCGCCGTCCTCAGCGCCGTACTGGCCGCCGTCGACGTCACCGCCGTCCACCCCGCCAAGGGCGAGGCCATCACGGTCAAGAGCCTGCTCAGCCATGAGGGCCTCACCATGGCCATCGAGGGCGCCGTCGACAACTTCGCCGCCTTCCCGCCGCTGGCCACGATCCTCACCGTGATGTTCGGCATCGTCGTCGCCGAGAAGAGCGGACTCTTCTCCGCCCTGCTCCGCCGGATGGTCGAACGGGTCCCCGGCAAGTACCTCACCTTCGCCCTCTCGCTGACCGCGATGGTCAGTCATGTCGCCGGTGACGCCGCCTACTTCACCCTCGTCCCGATCGGCGCCCTGATCTTCCGCGCCGCCGGGCGCAGCCCCGTACTCGGCTGCATCGTCGCCTATGTCTCGATCTCCGCCGGATACAACGCCTCGCCGTCGCTCACCACCACCGACGTCCTGCTCTCCGGTATCTCCACCGCCGCCGCCCAGACCATCGACGCCGACTACGTCGTCACCCCCGTCGGCAACTACTTCTTCGGCGTCGGCTCCTCGATCCTGGTCGCCCTCGCCATCACCCTCGTCGTCGACAAGGTCATCGCCCGCCGGACCGACCTCGAACCCGACGAGCCGGTCGCCGCCCCCAGCGCCGAGGAGCGCGAGACCATCGAGGTCACCGGGATCCAGCGGCGCGCCCTGCGCGCCACCGGTCTGGTCGCCCTCGGCTTCGTCGTCCTGCTGATCGCGGCCATGACCCCGGTCTCCTCCCCGCTCCGCGGCGAGGGCGGCGGCATCGTCAACTCCCCGGTGATCGGCGGGATGGCGCTCGTCCTCGGCCTCTTCTTCGCCGTCGTCGGAACCGTCTACGGCCGGATGACCGGCACCTTCACCGCCGCCCGCGACATCATCGACGCGATGGTCGCCGGTACGAAGTCGATGGCGCCGATCCTCGTCCTCTTCTTCGCGATCTCCCAGTTCCTCGCCTACTTCAAGTGGACGAACATCGGCGACATCCTCGCCGTCAAGGGCGCCGAGACCCTGCGCGACCTCGATCTGTCGGGATGGACCGTGCTGGTCGGCATCGCCGTACTGATCACCATCATGAACCTGGTCATCACCAGCGGCTCCGCCCTTTGGGCCCTGGCCGCGCCGGTACTCGTCCCCATGCTGATGCTCATCGGCATCGAGCCCGAGACCACCCAGGCCGTCTACCGGGTCGCCGACTCCGTCACCAACTGCGTCACCCCGATGAGCCCGTACTTCGTGATGGCCCTGGGCTTCATCCAGCAGTACCGCAAGTCCGCCGGAATCGGCACCCTCGCCTCCTTCACCATCCCGATCGCCGCCGTCGTCTGGGTCGCCTGGATGGCGTTCTTCGTCGCCTGGTACCTGCTCGGCATCCCCTTCGGCATCAGCTGAGCCCCGGCGGCCCGCCCGGGCGGCCCGTCACCCGCCCCGTACCCCTTCCCTACGCACCCCGTACGCGCCTCGTACGCACCCCCGTGCGAACCCGTACGAGGGGTCCCTCCGTACCGGAACCGCACCGGCTCCCGTACGGGACGTCCTCGAACGAGAAAGCAGACCATGACCGCAGTGCCCGCCGACGATCTCACCGCCCGAGCCCACGAGGCATCGGCCCGGATCGTCGCCGACATCCTCTCCCTCGTCCACCACGAGACCGGCAGCGACGATCTGCCCGGCCTCGCGGCCGGCCTGGACCATCTGCGCGAACTCACCGTCAGCCGGCTCGGCCCGCCCGACCGCGAGGAGCGCCACCCCGGCGGCGAGTACGGCGACACCCTCACCCTCACCTACACCGGAACCGGCCCCGGACACGTGGCACTGATCGGCCACTACGACACCGTCTGGCCGACCGGCACCCTGGCCGGCTGGGAACCCCCGGCGCCCGACGCCGACGGCCGCGAGAAGCTCGGCGGCCCCGGCATCTTCGATATGAAGACCGGACTGATCCAGGGCGTCTGGGCCCTCGCCCTCGCCCGGGAGAGCGGCGCGCCCCTCCCCACCGTCACCTTCCTCTTCAACGGCGACGAGGAGATCGGCTCCCTCTCGTCCCGGCCCCTGATCGAGGAACTCGCCCGCCGGGTGGACGCCACCCTGGTCCTGGAGCCCTCCGCGCACGGCGCCGTCAAGACCTCCCGCAAGGGCTCCGGCATCTTCCGGATCACGGTCACCGGCGTCGAGGCCCACGCCGGACTCGCCCCCCAGGACGGGGCGAGCGCCATCACCGCGCTCTCCGAGTTCGTGGTCGCCGCGGCGAAGGTCGCCGCCCCCGAACGGGGCACCACCATCAACACCGGCCTCGTCCAGGGCGGCTCCGCCACCAACGTCGTCGCCGGACGGGCCACCGCCAGTGTCGACATCCGGGTCACCAGCCGGGCCGAACAGGACCGCGTCGACCGGGAACTGGACGCCGTCCGGGTCAGCGACCCCCGGGTCCGGGTGGAGATCGACCACGCCTGGAACCGGCCCCCCATGACCCTCGACGCCGCCTCCGCGCCCCTGCTCGCCCTCGCCCGCGAGGTCGCCCGCGAACAGGGCCGGGACGAACTCCCCGACACCGCCGTCGGCGGCGCCAGCGACGCCAACTTCGTCGCCGCCCTCGGCCGCCCCGTCCTCTGCGGCATGGGCGCGGTCGGCGACGGAGCCCACGCCAGGACCGAGTTCGTCTACCCCGACACCGTGCCCGCCCAGACCGCCCTCGTCGCGGGCATGCTGCGCCGCCTGGCCGACCCGCTGCCCGGCACCCCGGCCTGACCGGCCCCACCACCCCGCCCGGACGGCGCCGGACCACCCCGCCGTCCGGGCGGACACCACACCTCGCCGCCCCGACGCCCCTGCCGGTCAACTCCCGGCGCCGACCCGCCCACCCGGGGGTGACGTTGCCCGGGGCGGTGCCGCCGGACCGGGATGGTGATCATCATGGTCATCAGCAACCGCCCGCGCCGCCGGGCCGCCCTCTTCGTCCTCGCCCTCTCCGCCGCGCTCCTCCCGGCCGCCGCGACCACCGTCGCCCCCGCCTCCGCCGCGCCCACCGGCACGGCACCCGCGACCGTCCCCGCCGCCGCGGTTCGGGCCGCCGCGCCCGCCAACTCCTGTCCCGCCGTCGAGGACCGGCTCTACGCCGCCGCCGACCGCCGGGTCGACATCAACCGCATCACCCCCACCCCCGCCTGGCGCGCCAACTGCCTCCAGCTCTACCGGACCGACGGGCGCGGCCCCGAAATCGTCTTCGAACAGGGCTTCCACCCCAAGGCCCCGCTCGACGGCCAGTACGACATCGAGCAGTACGTCCTGGTCAACCAGCCCTCCCCGTATGTCTCCACCACCTACAACCACGATCTGTACAAGTCGTGGAAAAACGGCTGGAACTACTACATCGACGCCCCTGGCGGAGTCGATGTGAACAAGACCATCGGCGACACCCACAAGTACGCCGACCAGGTCGAGGTGGCCTTCCCCGGCGGTGTGGCCCGGGAGTTCATCGTCGGCGTCTGCCCCGTCGACAAGGAGAAGAAGACCGAGATCATGGACGGCTGCCGGGACAACCCGTACTACGTCCCGTGGCGCGCCGGATACCCCGCCGCGTCCGTCCAGCAGACCCCGGCCGCCACCACGGCCGGAGCACCCGCCCCGGCGCCCGGCGCGACCTCCCCGGCCGTCCCCGGCCGGCGCCCCGCCACCACCCCGGCCGGAGCGACCGGCGGCCCCGCTATTCCGGCCGTCGGCTGACCGAGAACAGCGCCTCCGAACCCACCGGGACGAACCCCGCCGACCGGAACGCCCGCACACTGCGGGCGTTCCCCGGCGCTATCTGCGCCCACACCGCGTCCCCCGGCACCAACTGCCGGGCCGCCCGGGCCAGGACCGCCCCCAGCCCCCGGCCCCGCGCCCGCTCGTCCAGCTCGATCGCGCACTCCCAGCGCCCCGCCACCCCGCGCCCCAGCATCACCACCCCGCCGTCGGCGGCCCAGACCCGCACCTCGTCCCGGTGCGCCAGCGCCCACGCCACCCGGGGATGCGCCGGATCGTCGATCTCCCGCAGCGGTATCTCCGGCGCGCCCGGCAGCGCCCCGGCGACGGCCAGTTGGTCGATCGTGCTCATCCAGCGGCCCGTCCGCGCCAGCAGCGCCGCCAGGAACACCGGGTTCATCGGCGCGGACAGCGGATCCGAGGGCGCCGACGCCACCTGCTCGCGTACCCACCCCGGGTCCTCGTCCGTGAAGACGACGGCATGGGCCGTGAAGGCCACCACCCCCGCGTCCCGGGCCGAGGGCTGCCCGACCACCGTGATCCGCCCGTCGGGCGCGGGAAACCGTCCGCGTGACGCGTCGTCGAGGATCCGGCTCAGTTCATCGCTCATCCCGCCATGATCCACGAGACCCCCCGACAGGCCCTTCGCGTCGTCCACAGCCCCGCACCGATAATCTGATCCCGTCAACAGAGCACCCAGGAGGGGCGGAAGCAGTGGCGGACATCGAAGAGGCCCGCAAGGCGTTCGACCGGTACGACGTCGACGGCGACGGACTCATCACGGCGGCGGAGTACAAGAGCGTCATGGCGCAGCTGGGGGACTTCAACGTCACCGAGACGGTCGCCCAGGCGGTCATCAAGTCGAAGGACGCCAACGGCGACGGCATGCTGACGTTCGAGGAGTTCTGGGCGTCCTTCGCCAAGAGCTGACGCGGCGCACCGGCCGGGGGCCGGGGCCCGGTCCACGCGACCCGGGCCCCGGCCCCGCCCGTTTCCGTACCGGTTCACCCGTCCGGGGCGGACCGAAAGGGCATGAATTCTCGAATACGCCACGGATGTACGGTTCACCACGTTCCGCACGGGGGTGAATGTCCCTATGGTGGTGCCGAGTACCAGCCGGTAGGACCGTACGCCGCCGCCCACGCGGCTCCGACAGGTCCCCGGTGACCAGCCCGGCCCCCCTTCGGCCCGCCCCTCCGTCCCGCCGCCCGACTCCCGGCCGTCGTACCGGCGCGGCCCGCGCGTACCCGGTGCCGTTCCGCCACGACACCCCCGGCGCCCCGCCGGTCCCCGGGGCAAGGGATGACAGCGACAAGGCCGCCAACAGCGCCAACAGGGACGGCAGGAACGGCAGGAACGGCCGACGGGTTCCCGGGGCCCGGCATCGCCGATCACCCACCAGGAGACACCGTGTCCTTATCAGGAAGACCCCGGATACCGACCCCGACCGGAAGACCCCGCACCCCGGGCCGGGTCCGCGCGCCCGGTGCCCTGCCCCTCATCGGGCACGCCGTCAGCATGCTCAGGGACCCGTACGGCTTCTTCGGCTCGCTGCCCGCCCACGGCGAACTCGTCGACATCGGCATCGGCCCGTTCAAGGCGACCGTCGTCACCACCGCCGAACTGACCTACGAGGTCCTGAAGGACGACCGCACCTTCGACAAGGGCGGCCTGATCTACGAACGGACCCGCGAGGTCCTCGGCGACGGGGTGGTGACCTGCCCCTACAAGGACCACCGCCGACTGCGGCGAGTGGCCCAGCCCGCCTTCGGCACCGTACGCCAGCAGGCGTACACCAGGCTGATGAGCGAACAGATCACCCGGGTGACCGGGGCCTGGTCCCACGGCCGGGAGATCGACATCCTGGCCGATATGACCACCGTCGCCGCCCGGACCGGGGTGGCCGCCTTCTTCGCCGGGCATCTGGCCTCCCCCGAACTGTCGAAGACACCCGGGGACCTCGCCACCGTCAGCGACGGCGTCTTCCGGCGAATGGCCCTCCCCGCACCCCTCGACCGGATACCGACCCCGGGCAAACGGCGCTACGACCGCAGCCGGGCCCGGCTGCGCGGCACCATCGACGCCGTGATCGCCGACTACCGGCGGACCGGCGAGGACCACGGCGATCTGCTGTCGATGCTGCTGGCCACCACCGGCGACAAGCTCACCGACACCGAACTCAACGACGCCGCGATCACCTTCTTCTTCGGCGCCACCGACACCATCGCCATCACCATCTCCTGGGCGCTGCACCGGCTCTCCACGGACCCGGAGCTGGAATCGGCCCTGCACACCGAGGTCGACACCGTCCTCGCGGGCCGGGCCGCGGGCCACGACGACCTCGAACACCTCACCCTCACCAAGCGGATCATCACCGAGACCCTGCGGATGTATCCACCGATCTGGATCTTCACCCGTGAGGTCACCACCGACACCCCGCTGGCCGGACACCACCTGCGGGCCGGAACCAATCTGGTGATCAGCCCCTATGTGCTGCACCACTCGACCGCGACCTACGCGGACCCGGAACGCTTCGATCCGTCCCGCTGGGAGGGCAAGGCGCTGGGACGCGTCCGCGACCACGTCGAGAACGGGATCATCCCGTTCGGCGCGGGCCCCCGGAAGTGCATGGGCGACGTCTTCGCGATGAACGAGATCACCCTGGCACTGGCCGATATCGCCGCCCGCTGGCGGCTGCGCCCCGTCGATCCCGCCGCCGTCCGCCCGGCCCACGGCGCGATCCTCGGCCCGGTCGGCCTCCGGCTGCGTACCGAAGCCCGCCCGTCGGCCGCCTCCTGACCCTCCGGTCCCGTTCCCCGCCCCGCCGCCCCTGGTTCAGGGAGTGGCCTCCCCGTACATCATGTGCTCCCAGTCGGTGACCACCGCACAGAAACGGGCCCATTCGTCCTTTTTGGCGGCGAGATAGAGGTCGGCGATCTCCGGTGTGAGCGAGTCCCTGACCACCGGGTCCGCCGCGAAGGCGGTCAGGGCCTCGCCCAGGGTGGCGGGCAGGGCGGGGAAGCGGGGCGCGGGGCCGTCCGGGGCGCCCTGCGGGGGACCCGGATCGGTCCGGTGCGCCAGGCCGTCCGCGATGGCGCCGAGCAGGACGGCATGGGAGAGATAGGGATTGACCATGGCGTCGGGGAGCTTGCATTCGAGCCGGCCGTTGGCGGGCAGCCGTACCGTGCAGGTCTTGTCGTCCATGCCCCAGTCGATGCGTTCGGGGGCGAAGAGGCCCGCGTCCCAGTACCGCTTGTAGGAGTTGACGGTCGACCCCATGACGGCCATCGCGCCCGCGGCGTGGGTCAGGATGCCGCCGAGGGCGTACCGCCCGGTCTCGGAGAGATGGAGTTCCCGGCGGCCGGGGTCGGCCAGCACATTCCGCTCGCCGTCCCAGAGGCTGAGGTTGTGATGGCAGCCGTTGCCCATCACCCCGGTCGCGGGCTTCGGCATGAAACTGGCCGACAGACCCAGCTCCCGGGCGACCTGACGGCAGATCTGGCGGAAGACGATCAGCCGGTCGGCGGTGAGTTCGGCCCGGTCGTACATCCAGTTCAGTTCGAGCTGGCCGGGGTCCTCGTAGTCGCCCTCGATCATGTCGAGCCCCAGCGCCCGGCCGTAGCCGATCACCTTCTGATAGACGGGGCGGCAGCGTTCCAGCAGATCGACCCGGTACGCCGGGCACGAGTCGGGCCGCTGGGGAGCCGCCAGACCGGGCCCGGTCCAGGTCGTCTCGGGTTCGCAGCCGGAGCGCAGGACGAGCCCGGTCCGTTCGGTGAACTCCCGGTGCCGCCGGGCGAGATGGCCCCGGGCATCGGCGGCGAACGGGGCGCCGCCGATGTCCGGCCGGTGCTCGGGCTCGTAGAGGAGGCAGAAGAACCGTCCGACGCTCCGGTCCCAGGGCAGTACGGCGAAGGTGTCCACTTCGGGCAGGGCGACGAACTCGGCCGCCCGGGCGCCGCCGCCCAGGAGGGTGCCGTGCCGGTCGGTCTGGATATCGGCGGCGACGCTCCGGTGCAGCCGGACACCGTGCTCCAGGCTGCGGAGCAGATGACCGGCGGGCACCACCTTCCCCACCACCCGGCCGCCGAGGGTGACCGACTGGTAGTACACGTACTCCACGCCCGCCTCGGCGATCCGCTTCCGGACGGCGTCCACCGCCTCCCGGTCGGTGTTCCGCTCGCGATGGCGGTCGAGTGCGGTGGCACCCGGGGAACGGTCGGTCATGGACACCTCGTAGCGGAATCGGAGTGGCGGGTGGTGTGTACTGCTCCGGTCAGGGACCGGGTGTGAAGACCAGGGGGAGCCGTACGGGGCCGGTGTTGCCGGAGTCGGGGAGCCAGACCGCGTCCCGGGTGATCCAGGGGTCCCGCAGCCTGCGGGCCAGTACCGGCAGTGCCTCGGTCATATCGCCGCGGGCCACGAAATGGCCGAGACAGTGATGGACGCCGCCGCCGAAACCGAAGTGCGGTTCCCGTTCGGCGGTGATGTCGAAGGAGTACGGTCCGTACACCAGCGGATCGGTACCGGCGGACTGGCTCCACAGCTGGATCGTGGACCCGGCCGGGATGTCCAGCCCCCGGAAGGAGAAGTCCGCCACCGCCTGCCGGGTGATCCAGCGGACCGTCGGATCGACCCGCATCACCTCCTCGACCGCCTTGGCGCCCAGTCCGGGCCGCTCCGCCAGCAGCCGCCACTGGCCGGGATGCCGGACGAAGGTCCGGATGGCGAGCCCGAGCTGGTTGCGGGTGGTGTCGAAGCCGCCGAAGATCAGCAGCACCAGACCGTCGCGGAGTTCGTCGTCGCTCAGCGCGTCGGTGTCCCGGTTGGCCCGGACCAGCCGGGAGACGAAGTCGCCGTGCTCCCGGCCGCGCCGGACGGCGATCAGCTCGTCGGCATAGCCGTGGAGCGCGGCGAGCGCCGCCTCGATCCGGGGCAGGTCCCGCCGGACGGTCACCCCGAGAGCGAGCCCCAGGTCGGCGGAGTGCCGGGCGATGAACGGCCAGTCGGACTGCGGCAGGCCGAGCAGCAGCGCGATCACCCGGGCCGCGTACGGCTCCGCGAACTCGCCGACGAACTCGCACCGGCCCCGGTCCTTGAACGCGTCCGCCAACTCGACCGCCACCGCCCGGAACCGGGCCCGCAGCGTCGAGGTGAGCCGGGCCGAGAAGGCCGGATTCATCAGCCGCCGCAGCCGCAGATGAGCCTCCCCCTCCTGGTGCAGGATCCAGCTCCGCCACCAGTCGGCCAGCGGCCCCTCGGTCACCCCGTTACGGGCGAGCCAGGACACACTCCCCTGGCGGAGCATCGGGTGCGCCAGCAGCTCAGCGGTCTCCGCGTAGCGCAGTACGGCCAATCCGTACGGGGTCCGGGCGTACCAGGACCGTTCCCGGGCCGCGCGTACCTCGGCGGAGGTGAGGGAGAAATCCGGGCGGGTGGTGTCGAACCACGGGACGCCGTCGGCGGGTTCGGTGACCGTCATGGGAACCTCCGGCTCGGGGGAGCGGGTGGTGGAAGCCACAGACTCCGGAGCCGGGCGACGGCACGTCAAGTACCGGCGGCCTGATCCCGCCGGAAGGAGTGATATCCCGCCGTACGCCCGGCACGGCGGCCCCGGCCGTGCCGCGCCGGGTCGTGTCCCCGACCGGGCCGGGCGCGCCGGGGACATACGGGCCGCGCCACGGGGACGTACGGGGACGTACCGCCTCGGCCGGTACGTCCCCGCCGGGGCGGTGGTCGATCCGGGAACTTTTCGCCGCGTGCGAGCAGGGAAGGCCCTGACAGCGCCGAAAGAAACAACAGCGCTGTTCAGGGCCTGACGTCTCCCCCTGCGGTTCCTCGTGTCCAGTGGTCAGGGCAAGGAGCGGACACTGGTCCATCGCTCCTGCCGCAGCTGTCACCCCGGACAGAAGAAGACGTTCCCAATCCGCACGGCCCTGCGTCGTGCTGGCCGGGATGGCGGGTTGCCCGGCGGTAGTGGGCGAGCCGAGGCGCGGCCTCGCAGGTCAGACCTTGACGATCCGGATGCCGGGGCGGCACAGTGCGAGGAGATCCTCGGGGTCCGACGTCAGTACGGTCACGGGGGAGGGCGAGGCGAGTGCGGTGGCGGCCACGATGGCGTCGAGGGCGTACTTGTGGCCGTGCAGACCGGCAGCGGCGAGGAGCTTGCTCGCCTGGCGGGCGATGGTTTCGGTGGGCGGGACGATGTTCACGCGGGAGACGGCGTAGTCGAAGCGGGCCTGGTTGATCTTGGGGTCGCGTGCTTCGACCAGCGTGACGGAGCTGGTGACCACGCGGATGTCCTCGTCCTCGGCTGCGGCCAGCCACTCGGTGACTTCAGGGGAGCGTCGTACGAGTTTGGACAATCCCTCACAGTCCAGGACGAGCGTCCCGCTCACGCCGCGTCCGCCGATTCGGCCGTGTCACCGCGGAGGATTGCTCGCTTGGACTCGACCGCTGCCCGGTCCACCGGGCCGTGTTCGGCTTCCGCGTCCTCGATGAGTTCGCGCAGCAGGTCCCGCTCAAGCTGGCGCTGGATGAGCGCTTCGACGTAGGCGGACATGCCTCGCCTGCCGGTACGTGCCTTCAGGGCGGCGATCGTGCCTTCGTGGAGGGAGACGGAGACCGGACGGACGGGGCCTTCGCCGGGGGCGGCGGGGGTAACCATGCGGCCACTTTAACAAAACTCTTGTTATTCAGAGGCGCCGTCCGGGCCCGGCCCCCAGTGCAGGTATCGCCTGCCGAACTGCTCGAACGGTGTCAAGGGGAGGGGTCGACGTCGAGCAGATGCGAGGAACCCCAGGTCAGACGCCGATCCATGAAGGATTTCCCAGGGACTTTCACGTCCGTCCCAGGGCCGATCCAGGGACTTTCCGCCGTGCGAGGAGGGCAGGCCCTGACAGCGCCGAAAGAAACAACAGCGCTGTTCAGGGCCTGCTCATCACGAGAGCCTCAGCACTCGATGATGTTCACCGCGAGCCCGCCCCGGGCCGTCTCCTTGTACTTCACCGACATGTCCGCGCCGGTCTCCTTCATGGTCTTGATGACCTTGTCGAGGGAGACCAGATGGCTGCCGTCGCCGCGCATCGCCATCTTCGCCGCCGTGACGGCCTTGACCGCCGCCATGCCGTTCCGTTCGATGCACGGGATCTGCACCAGGCCGCCGACCGGGTCGCAGGTCAGGCCGAGGTTGTGCTCCATGCCGATCTCGGCCGCGTTCTCCACCTGTGCCGGTGTGCCGCCGAGTACCTCGGCCAGCGCTCCGGCGGCCATCGAGCAGGCGGAGCCCACCTCGCCCTGGCAGCCGACCTCGGCGCCGGAGATGGAGGCGTTCTCCTTGAAGAGCATGCCGATCGCGCCCGCCGCCAGCAGGAAGCGGACGATGCCGTCCTCGTCGGCGCCGGGGACGAAGTTCATGTAGTGGTGGAGTACGGCCGGGATGATGCCCGCTGCGCCGTTGGTGGGGGCGGTGACGACCCGGCCGCCCGCCGCGTTCTCCTCGTTGACGGCCATCGCGTAGAGGGTGATCCACTCCATGGCGCGGGCCGCAGGGTCGCCCTCGGCGCGGAGCTGGCGGGCGGTCTTCGCGGCCCGGCGGCGTACCTTCAGCCCGCCGGGGAGGATGCCCTCGCGGGAGAGTCCGCGGGCCACGCATGCCTGCATCACCCGCCAGATCTCCAGCAGCCCGGTCCGGATCTCGTCCTCGGTCCGCCATGCCTTCTCGTTCTCCAGCATCAGGGACGAGATGGAGAGGCCGGTCTCGGAGGTGAGCCGGAGCAGTTCGTCGCCGGTGCGGAAGGGGTACTTCAGTACGGTGTCGTCTAGTTTGATCCGGTCCTCGCCGATCGCGTCCTCGTCGACCACGAAGCCGCCGCCGACGGAGTAGTACGTCTTCTCCAGGACCGTGCCGCCGTCGGCGTCGTACGCCCGGATCGTCATTCCGTTGGCGTGGTACGGCAGGGTCTCCCGGCGGTGCAGGACCAGGTCCTCGTCGAAGTCGAAGGCGATCTCGTGGGCGCCCAGCAGGGAGATCCGGCCGGACTCCTTGATCCGCTCGACCCGCTCGTCGGCGGACTCCACGTCGACGGTACGGGGCGAGTCGCCCTCCAGGCCGAGCAGGACCGCCTTGGGCGTGCCGTGGCCGTGGCCGGTGGCGCCGAGGGAGCCGTACAGCTCGGCCCGTATCGCGGCGGTGGGGGCCAGCAGTCCCTCGTTCTTCAGCCGCCGGGCGAACATCCGCGCCGCCCGCATGGGGCCGACCGTATGCGAGCTGGACGGGCCGATGCCGACCGAGAACAGGTCGAAGACCGAGATGGCCACGAGAAACTCCTGAGGGTGGGGAGACGCCGTTGTCTGCCGCGTGGGGTGGTGCGGGTGGGACCGGTGTTGTGGACCGATGGTGACGACGAAGGGCGAACGGGGGCGGAGGGCGGGATCCGGTGGATCCCGGGCGTACGGCGGGGGCACCGGCTCACTTCTCAGTGTGCGCGATGCCCCCGGGGTCCGTACCAGGACACCAGCGTGTTAATCGTACGAATGTACGGTTACGGCTGGGTGGGCGTGAGGCCCGGGTACAGCGGGTGCTTATCGGCCAGGGCCGTGACCCGGGCCCGCAGCGCCGCCGCGTCGTACGACGGCTTGAGCGCCTCCGCGATCACATCCGCGACCTCGCGGAAGTCATCGGCGCCGAAGCCGCGGGTGGCCAGGGCCGGCGTACCGATCCGCAGACCCGAGGTGACCATCGGCGGCCGGGGGTCGTTCGGGATCGCGTTCCGGTTGACCGTGATCCCGACCTCGTGCAGCCGGTCCTCGGCCTGCTGGCCGTCCAGCTCCGAGTGGCGGAGGTCGACCAGCACCAGATGGACATCGGTACCGCCGGAGAGCACCGAGACGCCGTGCTCGGTGACATCGTCCTTGACCAGGCGCTCGGCCAGGATCTTCGCGCCCTCCAGGGTGCGCCGCTGGCGCTCCTTGAACTCCTCGGACGCGGCGACCTTGAAGGAGACCGCCTTGGCCGCGACCACATGCTCCAGCGGGCCGCCCTGCTGGCCGGGGAAGACCGCGGAGTTGATCTTCTTCGCCAGTTCGGCGGTGGAGAGGATCACGCCGCCGCGCGGACCGCCCAGGGTCTTGTGCGTGGTGGTGGTGACGACATGGGCGTGCGGCACCGGGTTGGGGTGCAGCCCGGCCGCGACCAGGCCCGCGAAGTGGGCCATATCGACCATGAGGTACGCGCCGACCTCGTCCGCGATCCGGCGGAAGGCGGCGAAGTCGAGCTGACGCGGGTAGGCGGACCAGCCCGCGACGATCAGCTTCGGCCGGGACTCCTTGGCCAGCTTCTCGACCTCGGCCATGTCGACCTGGCCGGTGGCGTCGTCCACGTGGTAGGCGACCACGTTGTAGAGCTTGCCGGAGAAGTTGATCTTCATGCCGTGGGTCAGGTGCCCGCCGTGGGCGAGGTTCAGACCCATGATCGTGTCGCCCGGCTTCAGCAGGGCGAACATCGCCGCCGCGTTGGCCTGGGCGCCCGAGTGCGGCTGGACATTGGCGTGCTCGGCGCCGAAGAGGTCCTTGACCCGGTCGATGGCGATCTGCTCGACCACGTCGACGTGCTCACAGCCGCCGTAGTAACGGCGGCCGGGGTAGCCCTCGGCGTACTTGTTGGTGAGGACCGACCCCTGGGCCTCCATGACCGCCACCGGGGCGAAGTTCTCGGAGGCGATCATTTCGAGGGTGGACTGCTGGCGGTGGAGCTCGGCGTCGACGGCGGCGGCGACATCGGGGTCCAGCTCGTGGAGAGAGGAATTGAGAAGCGACATATCGGCAGATATTCCTGTCGTCAGCTCTTGGTGAACTCGGCGTACTCGTCGGCGGAGAGCAGATCGTCCGGCTCCTCCGCCACCCGCACCTTGAACAGCCAGCCGCCCTCGAAGGGTGCGCTGTTCACCAGGGAGGGGTCGTCCACGACGCCCTGGTTGGTCTCGGTGACCTCACCCGTCACCGGGGAGTACAGATCGCTCACCGACTTGGTGGACTCCAGCTCGCCGCAGGACTCACCGGCGGTGACCGTCGCACCCACCTCGGGGAGCTGGGCGAAGACGACGTCACCGAGCGCGTTGGCGGCGAACTCGGTGATCCCGACCGTCGACACGCCGTTCTCGGCGGCCGTCAGCCACTCGTGCTCCTTGCTGTAGCGCAGCTGCTGGGGGTTGCTCATGGGATGAATTCTCCTGTACGCGGACGGTGCGGATGAACGGACGGGGTACGCCGGGACGTGCGTCTGGTCACGTCAGGCGGGGAAACGGGTTGGGGAGAGGAAGGGAGCGGCGGGCCGGTGGGCAGCCGCCGGGCTACTTCCGCCGCCGGTAGAACGGCAGCGCCACGACCTCGTACGACTCCTGGGCGCCCCGGATGTCGACCGCGACCCCCGGCGTGCCGGGCCCGGCGTGGGCCGCGTCGACGTACGCCATGGCGATCGGCTTGCCGAGGGTGGGAGAGGGGGCGCCGGAGGTGACCTCGCCGATCACCGCGCCGTCCGCGAGCACCGGATACCCGGCCCGCGGCACCCGGCGGCCCGCGGCGACCAGGCCCACCAGAACCCGCGGCGGGCTGTCCGCGGCCCGCTCGGCGGCGGCCTCCAGCGCCTTGCGGCCGACGAAGTCGCCCTCCTTCTCGAACTTCACCACCCGGCCGAGACCGGCGTCGAACGGGGTGAGCGCCGTGGTCAGCTCGTTCCCGTAGAGCGGCATGCCCGCTTCGAGCCGGAGCGTGTCGCGGCAGGACAGGCCGCACGGCACCAGACCGGCGGACGCGCCCGCCTCGGTCAGCGCCCGCCACAGCCCTTCGGCGTGCTCCGGGGCGACGAAGAGTTCGAAGCCGTCCTCGCCGGTGTAGCCGGTCCTGGCGATCAGCGCCGGGACCCCCGCGACCGTGCCCGGCAGGCCCGCGTAGTACTTCAGTCCTTCGAGGTCGGCATCCGTGACCGAGGCCAGGATCCCGGGCGACTCGGGGCCCTGGATCGCCAGCAGGGCGTAGGCGTCCCGGTCATCGCGGACCTCGGCCTCGAAGCCCGCGGCCTGCTCGATCAGCGCGTCCAGCACGATCTGCGCGTTGCCCGCGTTGGCGACCACCAGGTACTCGTTGCCGCCGGTGCGGTAGACGATCAGGTCGTCCAGGATTCCGCCGTCCTCACGGCAGATCATGGTGTAGCGGGCCCGGCCGGGGCCGATGGTGGAGATATTGCCGACCAGGGCGTGGTCCAGCAGGGCCGCGGCCCCGGGGCCGGAGACGGTGATCTCACCCATGTGGGAGAGGTCGAAGAGGCCCGCCCGGGTCCGGACGGCCTGGTGCTCCTCCCGCTCGCTGGCGTACCGCAGCGGCATGTCCCAGCCCGCGAAATCGGTCATCGTCGCACCCAGGGAGCGGTGCAGGGCGTCGAGGGCGGTACGGCGGGGGACGGTGCTCATGGACGGTTACTCCCAGGGCATGGCGGAAGACATGACGACGAGGACGTTCCTCCCCATCTGTCATCGGAACCTGAGAGGTTCGTCGCGAGCGTCGCACGGATGGCCGTACGGACGGTCGTGACTTGCACCTTGGGTGGAGCCGGTGGAAACCGGCCCGCTTTTCAGATCTGCCTCATCGCGCGCGGTACGGGGCCTGAGAGATTCAAGGGAGGAGCTTGCTCCTTCGGCGCCCGGAGCGGAGTCCGGGTCTCTCCCGCGCGGATTCAAACGGCCGGTATGAAGTTGGCGGCCACATCATTACACGCGGACCGGGAAGTACGGGAGCCCCGGCGGCGTTGTTCCCCTGCGTGGACACCTGGTCACGGTCGCGTACGAGAACGGGGGAAACGGGGGAGAGGCCGACTGCCGGGCCGGACAGGGGGCCGGGCGCCGACCGCCGGCGGACCGCTCCGGGCGGCCCGGGGGAACCGCGGCCCCGGCCGAAGGGGTCCTCCAGGGGGAGGCACGTACCCGGCGCACGCCCGGGGCGCACGACGCAATGGCCGGAAACAGAAGGGAAATGCCGGAAAAAACGCTCGGATCTCATTACCATTTCTTTACGGTCCGTTGACGCTCCATGGGCATAGGTGTGGGTGACCCGACATGGGGGAGGAGGGTGTGATGACGTTGCAGCGCTCCGGCGCCTACGCCACGACCGCGGGGGTGCCGGCCCAGCCACAGGCGCCCACGCGCGAACGGCTCCGAGCGGCCGCGCCGCCGGTACTGCGGGATCTGCGAGCCCGCGAAGGGCGAGGCCCGCGCGGACTCACCTTCGCCGCGGGCGACCTCGTGGTCGTCTCCGGACTGCCCGGAAGCGGAAAGTCCACCCTGATCAAACGGACCGCCGCGGCCGCCGCCATAGACTCCCAGGACACCCGCGACCGCTGGGACGCCGACATGCCCCGGCTGCTGCCCTACGCGCTCTACCGGCCCTTCGTCCGCCTCGCCCACTACACCGGCCTCCGCCGCGCCCTCCGCTCCGGCGAAAGCGTCGTCGTCCACGACTGCGGCACCCAGACCTGGGTCCGCCGCTGGCTCGCCCGCGAAGCCCGCCGCCGGGGCACCGGCCTCCACCTCATCCTGCTCGACGTCCCACCCGCCGTCGCCCGCCAGGGCCAGCGCGAACGCGGCCGAGGCGTCTCCGGCTACGCCTTCGCCCGGCACCGCAGAGCCGCCGGACGGCTGATCTCCGACGCCGAGGCGGGCCGCGCCCCGACCGGCTGCGCCTCCGTGATCCTGCTCGACCGCCCGGCCGCCGGAGCCCTCGCCCGGATCGGCTTCACCCCCCGATAACACCCCACAACACCCCCGGCGGACCGCCGGACCGGCCCGGAGGCAAAACCCGCCGCCCCGAACCGATCCGTACCGCAGGCCCTATTGTCGTCCCGGACCACAAAAGGGGACCCGGGCGGTCCGGGGGAGAGGGCGAACAGGGATGAACACGCCGGAGCGACTGGACGCGCGGCAGCAGTACGACGGGACCAACCCCGAGCCGTACGGCGCACCCACCGGCGGCCCGCCCGCCGAACAGCCCGACAGCCCGCCCGGACCCACCGGGCCCTACCCCGCCTGGCCCCTCAACGAACTCGAGGAAACCCTCGCCGCCGCCCTCGGACACCCCGGCGCCGGACCCCGGATCGTCGAAGTACTCGGCCGCAGCCAGATCTGGATCCCCCTCCCCAACGGCGGCGGACCCGACAGCCCCGACCTCGACCTGCCGATGATCGAACTCGACGGCGCCGCATACGTCCCCGTCTTCAGCTCCGAACAGCAATACCTCGCCTGCGTCGGCGACCACATCCCCTGCACCATCGCCCCCGCCCGCGACTTCGCCCGAGGACTCCCACCCCAGGTCGGCATCGCCGTCAACCCCGGCGGAACCATCGGCGTCCCCCTGCCGCCCCCCGCCGTCGCCGAACTCTGCCGCGCCGGACACACCCCCCTCGACGGCCCCACCGGCGGCGGACGCGTCCGGCTCTACGAACCCGACTGGCAGGACGACCCCGTCGACTTCCTCGCCGCCGCGTCCGAAGAATTCCGGGCCACCGGCACCGTCCTCAACGCCCGCCGAGCCCTCGCCTCCATAGAAGGCGACGACCCCACCCTCCTCATCGGCGTCCAGCTCACCCCCGGCGCCGCCCCCGAAACCGCACACGAAGCCCTCGCCCGCGCCCTCGGCCGCCACACCGTCCGCTGGCCGGTCAACATGGTCTTCCTCGACCTCACCCAAGACCCCGTCGCCGAATGGCTCACCCAACAAAGGGCGTTTTTTTAAGGGCTCGGTTCGCCTCCGGGGCGCTTCAGCGGTTTTCATCGGTCGATCGTGCTCGATCGCTCGTACCTCGCGATCTCCGCGCGTTCTCCCTGCTGAAATCCGCGCGCCCCTTCGGCTCACTCGCCTCTCCGGCGCGACGGCAAGACGAGGCACCCCGGGGCACGCGGCTTGAGAAGGCATCTCCAAGGCGAGGGCAGGGCCAGGCGCCCCGGGGCACGCGGCTCGAGAAAGTTCGCCCGCCTCGGTACTCGCACTCCGGGGCGAGGGCCGAAAGGGCGTGCCCCGGTCCGGGGGCCGTACAGGGTGCGGCGGGGCGATCCGCGGCACCCCGGAGGAACGGCATCACCAAATGGAGGGGGGCGCCGTAAGCTGGGGGCGGTCTGGGTCGCGGGGCCCAGCGGCGGTTGACGGCTTGGACCGGAGGGGCGGAACAGTGGTGAGCGCGTCAGGCACGGCCGCGACCGGGCAGATCGAGCACCTGCTCCGCCAGGTCACCCCCGGGCGTTACGACGCCTACGAAGCACTCCTCGCCGCCCTCGCCGACCCCGCCGCCGGACGGATCTGGATGCTGCTGTGGCACGGCCGTCCCGGCTCCCCCGAAGCCCAGTACGGCAACCTGGAGATCGACGGCTTCGGCTACGCGCCCGCCGTCACCTCCCCGCAGGAACTGGCCGCCTCCGGCTGGACCCGGGCCCACGAGACCACCACCGGACTCGACATCGCCCGCGCCCTCTACCCCGACCGCTGGGGCATCTGGCTCAATCCGCACGCCCCCGGCGGCGGCGTCGGCATCCCCTGGACCGACCTGCGGCGGATTGCCACCGGGCTCGACCGGATGCCCGCCGGACCCCTGCGGCTCTCCGAACCCGCCGTCGAGATCCCCCAGTTCTACGCCCTCCTCTCCCGCAACGCCCACCACACCCCGGCCGTCCGCTCCCTCCGGCGCGCCTGGGTGCAGCCCGCCCTCGGCGCGCCCTATCTCGCCATCGGCCTCGACCTGTACGACACCAGCCGCCCCTCCGTCGACGCGGTCCGCGCGATGATGCAGCAGTCCATCGCCGCCGTCCCCGACGGCCTCCCCGTCTCCACCGTCGCCCTCTCCGACGAGTACGACCCCGTCGGCATGTGGCTGCGGGCCAACGCCCGCCCCTTCTACGACCGCGACGCCCACGCCGCGCCCGGCGCCCATGCGGGCGGCTACGGCTACCCCCCGGCACCCGGCCGCTGACTCCCGGGCCCGCCGCCCTCACCCCCGGCCGGCACTCCGCTGTCATGCGGCCCGGCCGCCCCACATGTGCCCTTCCACAGGGTGAGACCCGCTACCGGACACCTCTCGGCGGCCGAATGTCGTTGCCGCCCGCCCCGGTCGTACGCGCTGTCGATTCCTCCGAAGGATTCCGGCCCAGCTCGGCCCTGCCCCGCTGAATACGGGAGTTCTGCATCTTTCGCGCCTTGGAATCACAGGAATGAATCTGTTCGATAATCGGATACTGGCTCAACTCCTGTCGTTTCGCGGGAAGATGGGGCTCCGCTCAGCCCTGGTGAACGTCCGCATAACGGAATCCCTCTACACGCATCACGTTTGGGCAACCATTGCTCTGGAGGTCTGGCGGGTGATCGCGGGAGCGTTGAAGACTCCGGCTCCAAGGGGAAATTCGTCCCCGTGTGCCATCGGGTCAAAACGTACGTCTCGTACCAACTGCTCCACGCGCACCAGATGTTGAGAACCAAGCCGCTACAGCGGCGGGTACGGGCCGGTCACCTCCGGCCGAGAGGGGTCCCCACCACGATGACGGCACCAGTGCACGACACGAGCGCGAACGCGGAGAAGACCGCGACCGCCGATGTCGCGGCGGATGTAGTCAGGAAGTCGGTCGAAGGGCGGTCGCTGCGACAGATCGCCTGGTCCCGGCTGAAGCGGGACAAGCTGGCGCTCTCGGGCGGCATCGTTGTCATCCTCCTCGTACTCGTCGCGGTCTTCGCACCCGTCCTCGTCGACCTCTTCGGGCACCCGCCGAACAAGTTCCACCAGGACAAGCTGGACCCGCTGTTCAACACCCCCAAGGGCGACTTCGGCGGTATCAGTTCCGAGCATCTGCTGGGTGTCGAGCCCAACACCGGCCGGGACGTCTTCAGCCGGGTCGTCTACGGTGCCCGGATCTCCCTGCTGGTGGCCTTCCTCGCCGCCGTGGTCGCCGTCATCCTCGGCACCCTCTTCGGCATCGTCGCCGGTTACTTCGGCGGCTGGGTCGACGCGGTGATCAGCCGGGTGATGGACATGCTGCTCTCCTTCCCGCAGCTGCTCTTCATCATCTCCCTGGTCGCGGTCCTCCCCAACGACCTCTTCGGACTGACCGGGTCGAGCGTCAGAATCGCGATCCTGGTCTCGGTGATCGGCTTCTTCGGCTGGCCGTACGTCGGACGCATCGTGCGCGGCCAGACCCTCTCCCTGCGGGAGAAGGAGTACATCGAGGCCGCCCGCAGCCTGGGCGCCGGACGCCGCTACGTCCTCTTCAAGGAACTGCTGCCCAACCTGGTGGCGCCGATCACGGTCTACGCGACCCTGATGATCCCCACCAACATCCTCACCGAGGCCGCGCTCAGCTTCCTGGGGGCGGGCGTCCGCCCGCCGACCGCGTCCTGGGGGCAGATGCTCTCCACGGCGGTCAAGACCTACGAGTCCGATCCGACCTTCATGGTGATCCCCGGACTGGCGATCTTCATCACGGTGCTCGCCTTCAACCTCTTCGGTGACGGCGTGCGGGACGCGCTCGACCCCAAGGGCACCCGGTGAGCACCCCCGGCGGCCCCGACCGGCCGCAGACAACTGAACGTGCCCCTGCCAGACCTGTCAGGCGGCTCCCCGATGGTTTCCCGGCGTCGAGCAGGGACCGCGCTACCCCGGAGGTTGCAGTAACCATGACTCCCCAACGTTCGTCGAGGCCGGGGCGGATCGCCGTGGCGGCCCTCGTCGTCGCAGCCCTCACGGCCACCGCGGCGTGTGGTGGCGGTGGCGACGACGACAAGGCCGGCAAGGGCGCGGGCTTCAACGCCGGTGCCACGGGCATCGCGAACCCGTCCACCAAGGCGGGCGGCACGCTGAAGTTCATCGGCAAGCAGGACCTGGACTCGGCCGACCCGCAGCGCCAGTACTACGGCATGGCCTGGGACTTCTCCCGGTTCTACTCCCGCCAGCTGGTCACCTACGCCACCAAGCCGGGCGCCGCGGGCGCCGAGCTGGTGCCGGACCTGGCCCAGGAGAAGGCCGCCATCACCAACGGCGGCAAGACCTACACGTACAAGCTCCGGGACGGGATCACCTGGGAGGACGGCTCCCCGATCACGTCCAAGGACATCAAGTACGGCATCGAGCGCGTCTGGGCCGCGGACGTCCTCCCGGGCGGCCCGCAGTACCTGCGCCAGGTGCTCGACCCGACCGGCGCGTACAAGGGTCCGTACAAGGACACCACCCCGGACAAGCTGGGCCTCAAGGCCATCCTGACCCCGGACGACAAGACGATCGTCTTCAACCTGCCGAAGGCCAACGGCGACTTCGAGCAGATGCTGGCGATGCCCGCCGGTTCTCCGGTGAAGAAGGAGAAGGACACCGGCGCCAAGTACCAGCTGAAGCCCTTCTCCTCCGGCCCGTACAAGTTCGAGAAGTACGAGCCCAAGAAGAGCATCAGCCTGATCCGCAACGACAAGTGGAAGAAGGCGTCCGACCCGATCCGCCCGGCCCTGCCGGACAAGATCACGGTCACCATCAACTCCAACATCGAGGCGATCGACGAGCTGCTCATCAAGGGCGAGTACGACCTCGACCTGAACGCCACCGGTATGGGCCAGGCGGGCCGTACCAAGGCGCTGAAGGAGCACAAGGAGAACGTCGACAACATGCAGACGAGCTTCGTCCGCTATGTCGACATCGTCTCGACGCTGGCTCCGTTCGACAACGTCGAGTGCCGCAAGGCGGTCATCTACGCGACCGACTTCGCCTCGATCCAGCAGGTCCGCGGCGGCCCGCAGGCCGGTGGCGACATCGCCCCGAACATGCTGCCCAAGGACGTCAAGGGCTCCGACGACTACGACCCGTACGGCGTCCTCGCCCGCAAGGGCAAGCCGGACGCGGCCAAGGCGAAGGCGGCGCTGAAGGCGTGCAACAAGCCGAACGGCTTCTCCACCAACATCAGCGCCCGCAGCAACAACCCGGGTGAGGTCCAGGCCGCCGAGGCGCTCCAGCAGTCGCTGGCCGCGGTCGGCATCAAGACCCAGGTCGACCCGATCGACGGCGCCGAGTCGTCGAGCATCACCGGCTCGCCCGCGGTCGTCAAGCAGCGCAACCTGGGTCTGATCATGACCGGCTGGGGCCCCGACTTCCCGACCGGCCAGGGCTTCTCGCAGCCGATCATCGACGGTCGTTTCATCGCGGACAACGCGAACTACAACATGTCGATGACGAACGACCCGAAGATCAACAAGCTCTTCGACCAGGCGCTGCTGGAGACCGACCCCAACAAGGCCGGTGAGATCTACAAGCAGATGAACCACGCCGTCTCGGACCTCGCCGTCCAGATGCCGCTCGTCTACGAGAAGAACATCACCTGGCGCAGCTCGCGACTGACCAACGCCTACTCCACGGCGGCGTACAGCGGTCGCTACGACTACGTCACCCTGGGCGTCGTCAAGTAGTCCTCCGCTCTCCGAGGATCTCGGTGGTGACCCGCTGCCCCAGGCGCGGGTCACCACCGGCACCACCCCACCAACGCCCAACCCGCCAGTCCCGAAGGGCAGGTGATGGCCTCGGGCGGCGGCCCCGAACCCGTAACCCGGGCTCGACGCCACCGCCGGGCCGCGCACAGTGCTTGCTTATGTCATCCGGCGATTGTTCGCCGTCGCCATGATGCTGATGGTCGTCACCCTGACGACCTTCGTCATCTTCTTCGTGCTCCCCAAGTGGGCCGGTTCCGATCCGGCGTACCTCTTCGCCGGGAAGCAGGCCGACCCCGTCGCCATCGAGGGCATCCGGAAGAAACTGGGTCTCGCCGATCCGGTACTGGTGCAGTTCTGGAACTTCGTCCAGGGCATCTTCGCCGGCCGGGAGTACGCCAACGGCACCGATGTCACCAAGTGCCCTGCCCCCTGCTTCGGCTACTCCTTCCGAACCGAGCAGGCGGTCTGGCCGCAGCTCACCGAGGCCATCCCGGTCACCCTCGCGCTCGCGGGCGGCGCCTGTCTGCTCTGGGTCGTCGGCGGAGTCTCCGCCGGAGTCGTCTCGGCCCTGCGCCGGGGCACCCTGTGGGACCGGGCCGCGATGACCGTCGCCCTGGCGGGTGTCTCCCTCCCCATCTACTTCACCGGTCTGATCTCCCTCGCGGTCTTCAGCTGGCAGCTCGACTGGGTCAGCGGCGAGTTCGCGGCCCTCGGCGACGACCCGGCCCAGTGGTTCCAGAGCCTGATCCTGCCCTGGATCACCCTGGCCTTCCTCTACGCCGCGATGTACGCCCGGCTCACCCGCGCCACCATGCTGGAGATCATGGGCGAGGACTACATCCGCACCGCCCGGGCCAAGGGGCTCACCGAGCGGGTCGTCATCGGACGGCACGCCATGCGTTCCACCTGGACTCCCGTCCTCACCCTGCTCGGACTCGACCTCGGCGCGCTGCTCGGCGGAGCCGTACTCACCGAGTCCACCTACAACCTTCCGGGCCTCGGCAAGCTCGCCATCGAGTCGATCAACTCCAAGGACCTTCCGCTGATCCTCGGTGTGACCCTCTTCGCCGCCCTGTTCATCTGTGTCGCGAACCTCGTCGTGGACATGCTGTATGCCGTCGTCGACCCGCGTGTGAGGATCGGATGACCGAGTCGAAGAAGTCCGGGGCGAACTCCCCGGCCCTCGCCCCCGGTGAGGTCGCCCGGGCCGGGGCCCCCGCGCCCGAGGCATTCCTGGAGGTCCGCGACCTCAAAGTGCACTTCCCCACCGACGACGGCCTGGTCAAGTCCGTGGACGGGCTCAGCTTCCAGCTGGAGAAGGGCAAGACCCTCGGCATCGTCGGCGAGTCCGGCTCCGGGAAGTCCGTGACGTCCCTGGGCATCATGGGCCTGCACACCGCGGGGCAGCACGGCCGCGGCCGGGCCCGGATATCCGGCGAGATCTGGCTGGACGGCCAGGAACTCCTCGGCGCCGACCCCGACGAGGTACGGAAGCTCCGCGGCCGCCGGATGGCGATGATCTTCCAGGATCCGCTCTCCGCGCTGCACCCGTACTACACGATCGGCAAGCAGATCGTGGAGGCGTACCGGGTCCACCACGACGTCGACAAGAAGACCGCCCGCACCCGGGCGATCGAAATGCTCGACCGGGTCGGCATCCCCCAGCCCGACAAGCGGGTCGACAGCTATCCGCACGAGTTCTCCGGCGGGATGCGCCAGCGCGCGATGATCGCGATGTCGCTGGTCAACAACCCCGAACTGCTGATCGCCGACGAGCCCACCACGGCCCTCGACGTCACCGTCCAGGCCCAGATCCTCGATCTGATGCGGGACCTCCAGAAGGAGTTCGGCTCCGCCGTCATCATCATCACCCACGACCTGGGCGTCGTCGCCGAACTCGCCGACGACATCCTGGTGATGTACGGCGGCCGGTGCGTCGAGCGCGGCCCGGCCGAAGAGGTCTTCTACGAGCCCCAGCACCCCTACACCTGGGGGCTGCTCGGCTCGATGCCGAGGATCGACCGCGACCAGACCGAACGGCTCATCCCGGTCAAGGGCTCCCCGCCCAGCCTGATCAACATCCCCGACGGCTGCGCCTTCCATCCGCGGTGCCCGTACGCCGATGTGCCCAAGGACAATGTGACGCGCACCGTCCGCCCCGACCTCCAGCAGGTGGGCGGCCGGCACTTCTCCGCCTGCCATATGGCGAAGGACGAGCGGACGCGGATCTGGACCGAAGAGATTGCGCCCAAGCTGTGAGTGACAACGTGAAGATTCCCCGGCAGGCCGAGGGGTCCGGTACGGACACCGGGCCCGAGCCGCTGCTCAAGGTCGAGGGCCTGGTCAAGCACTTCCCGATCCGCAAGGGGCTGCTGCGCCGCCAGACCGGGGCCGTCCAGGCCGTCGACGGGCTCAGCTTCGACGTCCGTCCGGGCGAGACGCTGGGCGTGGTCGGCGAGTCGGGGTGCGGCAAGTCGACCATGGGACGGCTGATCACCCGGCTGCTGGAGCCGACCGGCGGGCGGATCGAGTTCGGGGGCCATGACATCACCCACCTGGGCGTCGGCGGGATGCGACCGCTCCGCCGCGACATCCAGATGATCTTCCAGGACCCTTACTCGTCGCTGAACCCCCGGCACACCATCGGCACCATCGTCTCGGCGCCCTTCAAGCTCCAGGGCATCGAGCCGGAGGGCGGGGTGAAGAAGGAGGTCCAGCGGCTGCTGGGCCTGGTGGGTCTCAATCCCGAGCACTACAACCGCTATCCGCACGAGTTCTCCGGCGGCCAGCGGCAGCGGATCGGGATCGCCCGGGCGCTGGCGCTCAAGCCGAAGCTGGTCGTCGCGGACGAGCCGGTCTCGGCGCTGGACGTGTCGATCCAGGCCCAGGTGGTCAATCTGCTGGACGACCTCCAGGACGAGCTGGGACTGACCTATGTGATCATCGCCCACGACCTGTCGGTGATCCGCCATGTCTCGGACCGGATCGCGGTGATGTACCTCGGCAAGATCGTCGAGCTGGCCGACCGCAAGTCGCTCTACGAGTCGCCGATGCACCCCTACACCAAGGCGCTGATGTCGGCCGTCCCCGTGCCGGACCCCCGGCGGCGGGGCACCAAGAGCGAGCGGATCCTGCTCAAGGGCGATGTCCCCTCGCCGATCTCGCCCCCGGCGGGCTGCCGGTTCCACACCCGGTGCTGGAAGGCGACGGAACTCTGCAAGACCCAGGAGCCGCCGCTGATCGAGCTGCGGCCGGGCCAGCAGGTGGCCTGCCACCACCCGGAGAACGCGGCGGACCAGGCGCCTGGCGAGACCGTGCTCGCCTCGGCGCGGCAGGCGGTGGAGGTGGTGTCCGCCACACCGAAGGCGGCGGAGACCCCCGAGGAGCCGGCCGGTGACCCGGCGCGGAACACGGCCGGTGACCCGGTCGGATCCGGGCCGGACCCGGACCCGAAGCCCGACCCCGAGCCGGAGGACACCGGGAAGTAGTCCCCGGCGGTGCGACGGCGGCACCGCCGGACGGACGGCACAATCGTCCGGTGCTCCAAGAACTGTTCACGCCCTCCGTCCAGCATGCGCTCGACCTCGCCGGAATCTTCGTCTTCGCGATCTCCGGCGCACTGCTCGCCGTCCGGAAGAACTTCGACGTCTTCGGTATGGCGGTACTCGCCGAGGTCACGGCGCTGGGCGGAGGGCTGCTGCGTGATCTGATCATCGGAGCCGTCCCCCCGGCGGCCTTCACCGACCTCGGCTACTTCCTGATGCCCCTGGTCGCCACGGCCCTGGTCTTCTTCCTCCACCCCGTGGTCGAACGGATCCAGAACGGTGTCAATGTCTTCGACGCGGCCGGTCTGGGCCTGTTCTGTGTCACCGGCACCACCAAGGCGTACGAGTACGGGCTCGGCCTGACCTCGTCGGCGGTACTCGGGGTGGCCACTGCGGCGGGCGGCGGCGTACTGCGCGACGTCCTGGCGAACGAGGTGCCGTCGCTGCTCCGCTGGGACCGGGACCTCTACGCCGTCCCCGCCATCGTGGGGGCGACGATGATCGCGCTCTTCATCCGCTTCGACACCCTCAACGCCTTCACCAGCGGACTCGCCGCCGTGACCGCCTTCACCCTGCGGCTCCTGGCGATGCGCTTCCACTGGCGCGCCCCGCGCGCCTGGAACCGCCGCTCCACGGCGACGGAAGGCGCCTGAACCGCCCCCGGTCTCCCTGATCTGCCCCCGTTCCGCCCCGTTTCGCCCGCGCGCGTGCCCGCGACAGCCCTCGCGACCTGAAAAGCTACCGCTTAGTATGAGGCTGGGGTACCGTGCGTCCATGGCAATGGCAGCTCAGGCATCTATAGGCAACAGCGAGTTCGACCGCGATACCGCCGTCGTCCCCCGGGGCTCCGGTGTCTACGACACCCACCTCTCGCCCGGCTGGACCATCCTGCACGCCGTCAACGGCGGCTATCTGCTGGGCGTGGTCGGCCGTGCCCTCGGGGACGCGCTGCCGCACCCCGACCCCTTCACGCTCTCCGGCCACTTCGTGAGCGCCTGCACCCCCGGCCCGGCGGTGATCCGTACCCAGACCGTCCGCACCGGCCGCACCCTCTCCACCGGACAGGCGTCGCTGTACCAGACCGGCGAGGACGGCCGGGAGGTCGAACGCATCCGGGTGCTCGCTACCTACGGCGAACTGGACGCCCTCACGGACGAGGTCCGTACCTCCGCCACCCCGCCCGCCGTGCCGCCCTACGAGCGGTGCGTGGGCCCCGCCGACGCCCCCGGCCTCGATCTCGCCAGGACCTGGGCGATCCTCGGCCGGCTGAACATCAGGCTGGACCCCGACACCGTCGGCTGGGCGCTCGGCGCCCCCTCCGGCAAGGGCGAGGTCCGGGGCTGGTTCACCCTCGCCGACGGCCGGGACGCCGACCCCCTCTCCCTGCTGATGACCGTGGACTGCTTCCCGCCCACCTCCTTCGACCTGGGACTCAAGGGCTGGACCCCGACCGTCGAACTCACCGCCCATATCCGCTGCCGCCCGGCCCCCGGACCGCTGCGGGTCGCGATCGCCACCCGCAATCTCGCGGGCGGCTTCCTGGAGGAGGACGCCGAGATCTGGGACAGCCGGGACCGGCTGGTCGCCCAGTCCCGCCAGCTCGCCAAGGTGCCCCTCTGACAGTCGATCACCTCCTCCTCGCGGTATCTCTTCGCCGTGCCGTGCCGTGCCGTGCCGTGCCGTGCCGTGCCGTGCCGTGCCGTCCGCCGTGCCGTGCCTCCGGCCCGGGGCCTGTTGCTGCTGCCCGGCCCTGGCCCGGACCCCGGCCCGGCGGCACAGTGACCTGTTCCCCGGCCCCGGGTGCGGGCCCGGCCACCGTGTACCGGCCCGCCACGGTTCGGCCCGGGGCCCCGGGCCGAATCGCCGCGTACCGCCGCCGCCGTGAGCGGGCGCCACAGGGCCGGGTGAGCGCCGCCGCCCGCCGGTCCGGCCACCGTTCACCGCCCGGCCGGCCGAACCGGGAGCCGTGCCGCCCCGTGTACTTCTACGCGCCGCAGATGCACCCCCTCTCCGCCTCGTAGAATCGAGGCCACCATGGCCTACCTCGACCACGCCGCGACCACTCCGATGCTTCCGGAGGCGGTCGAGGCGATGACCGCCCAGCTCACCGCGTTCGGCAACGCTTCGGCGCTCCACGCCGCCGGGCGCCGGGCCCGCCGTACCGTCGAGGAGGCGCGCGAGACCCTCGCCGACGCCCTCGGCGGCCGCCCCAGTGAGGTGGTGTTCACCTCGGGCGGCACCGAGGCGGACAACCTCGCCGTGAAGGGCCTCTACTGGCAGCGCCGCGACGCCGACCCCCGGCGGACCAGGGTCCTGGCCAGCCCCGTCGAACACCATGCCGTGCTCGACGCCGTGGAGTGGCTGGGCGAGCACGAGGGCGCCACCGTGGAGTACCTGCCCGTCGACGCCTACGGGCGGGTCCACCCCGAGGCCCTGCGCGAGGCCGTGGAACGCGACCCCGACGACATCGCCCTCGTCACCGTCATGTGGGCCAACAACGAGATCGGTACCGTGATGCCGGTCGCCGCACTCGCCGCCGTCGCCCGGGAGTACGGCATCCCGATGCACGCCGACGCCGTACAGGCATTCGGTCAGCTCGATGTGGACTTCGCCGCGTCCGGGCTCGCGGCCATGACGGTCTCCGGTCACAAGATCGGCGGGCCGTACGGTATCGGCGCGCTCCTCCTGGGCCGGGACTACTCCCCGGTTCCGGTCCTGCACGGTGGTGGCCAGGAGCGGCATGTGCGCTCCGGCACCCTGGACGTACCCGCTATCGCCTCCTTCGCCGTAGCCGGACGGCTGGCCGCCGAACACCGCCCGCGGTTCGCCCGGGAGATCGGCTCCCTCCGGGACCAACTCGTCCGCGCCGTACTCGACACGGTGCCGGACGCGGTCCTCGGCGGCGATCCCGAGGACCGGCTCCCGGCCAACGCGCATTTCTCCTTTCCCGGCTGCGAGGGCGACTCGCTGCTCCTGCTCCTGGACGCACAGGGCATCGAGTGCTCCACGGGGTCGGCCTGCACCGCCGGGGTCGCCCAGCCCAGCCATGTCCTCCTCGCCACCGGCACCGACCCGGACCTGGCGCGAGGGACCCTCCGCTTCACCCTCGGTCACACCTCCACCACGGCGGACGTGGAAGCGGTCGCGAAGGCGATCGGGCCGGCGGTCGACCGGGCCCGGACAGCGGGTCTGAGCTGAGTCTGCCCCGCCCGGCGGCCGCTCACAGCCCTCTGGCGACACCACGCCACAAGAGGAACAGGAACCCCCGGTACCGCCCGTTCCGGAGCCCGCGGGCGCCGGAACGCGGCCGGGGTCAGGACCGGGCCGTCACCGCCTGCCGCGCCTCGGGCAGCGCCTCCCGTACCAGCCGCAGGTAGCGGTCCCAGTCCCAGTGCGGCCCGGGGTCGGTGTGGTCCGTCCCCGGCACCTCCACATGCCCGATGATGTGTTCCCGGTCGGCGGGCAGCCCGTACCGTACGCAGATCCCGGCCGTCAGCCGGGCCGACCCCGCGTACATCGCGTCCGTGAAGTCCTGCGGCCGGTGCACGAAGCCCTCGTGCTCGATCCCCACGCTGCGTTCATTGAAAGAACGATTCCCCGCGTGGAAGGCCACATCCAGCTCACGGATCATCTGCGCCACATGACCGTCCTTGCGCACCACGTAGTGCGTGGCCGCCCCGTGCCCCGGGTCCTTGAACACCCGGAGCGCCGTCGGGAAGCTCCCCTGCACCACATGGATGATCACCCGGTCGATCCGGTAGTCGGCGGGGCGGTCGGCCAGCCGCCAGTTCGCCCGGGACGCCGCGGTCCACTGCGCGCCCGCGTGATCCAGCTCACCCTCCTTGCGCGGCTTCGACACCCCGGGCAGCCGCCACCACATGTCGCTCAGCTCGTCGCGGGCCAGCAGCCCGCCGCCCACCAGCGCGGCCGCGCCGCCGATCAGCAGACCCCGGCGGCCGATCCGCGGCCGGGAACGGCCGCCCCCGCCCCCGCTCACAGCGCCTTCGCCCACGGCGTCCTCACCCGTTTCCCCACCTGTGTCCCCGCCCGCGGCGCCCGGCCCGGGCCGTGCCCCGGCCCCGCCGTCCGGGCCTGCCTTCACCGGCTCCGATTCGTGTCCCATATCCCCTACGACGCATACTCGCGAGCTCTCGTTTCACGAGGACCGTACTCTGGTAGGGCTATGACTCAGACGACTCCCCAGCGCCCGCTCCGCGTGCTCGCCGCCATGTCCGGGGGCGTGGACTCCGCCGTCGCCGCCGCCCGGGCCGTCGAGGCGGGCCACGACGTCACCGGTGTGCACCTCGCGCTCTCCGCGAATCCGCAGTCCTTCCGTACCGGGGCCCGCGGCTGCTGCACCATCGAGGACTCGCGCGACGCCCGCCGTGCCGCCGATGTGATCGGTATCCCGTTCTACGTCTGGGACCTCGCCGAACGCTTCCGCGAAGACGTGGTCGAGGACTTCATCGCGGAGTACGAGGCCGGACGCACCCCCAACCCCTGCCTGCGCTGCAACGAGAAGATCAAGTTCGCGGCACTGCTGGACAAGGCGCTCGCCCTCGGCTTCGACGCCGTGTGCACCGGCCACTACGCGACCGTCGTCCACACCGGGGACGGCCGCCGCGAACTGCACCGCGCCAGCGACGAGGCCAAGGACCAGTCGTACGTCCTCGGCGTCCTCGACGAGCGCCAGCTCGCCCATGCGCTCTTCCCCCTCGGCGACACCCTCACCACCAAGGACGAGATCCGGGCCGAGGCCGAGCGCCGGGGCCTCGCCGTGGCGAAGAAGCCCGACAGCCATGACATCTGTTTCATCGCGGACGGCGACACCCAGGGCTTCCTCGCCTCCCGGCTGGGCCGGGCGGAGGGCGACATCGTGGACGAGGCCGGTACGACGATCGGTTCGCACGACGGCGCCTACGGCTTCACCATCGGGCAGCGCAAGGGCCTGCGGATCGGCCATCCGGCGCCCGACGGCAAGCCGCGGTACGTCCTCGACATCTCCCCGGTGAACAACACCGTCACCGTCGGACCCGCCGAGGCCCTGGACGTCACCGGGCTGACCGCGATCCGGCCCCGCTGGTGCGGAGCCGCGCCGCAGGGCCCGGGGACGTACACGGCCCAGCTGCGGGCCCACGGCGGCGAGACCCCGGTGACGGCCGTCCCCGACGGCGACGAACTGCGGGTCGTCTTCGACCGGCCGGTCCGGGGTGTCGCGCCCGGCCAGGCGATCGTGCTGTACGACGGCACCCGGGTGGTCGGCTCGGCGACGATCTCCGCCACCCGGCGGGCCGCCGCCACCGTCTGACCCGTACGCCCGGTCCCGTACGACCCCGGCCGGATTCCGGGGCCGTACGCCCGCCCGAACCCCGGACCGCGCGGTGCCGTGCCGCACCGCGCGGTCCCGGTTCCGGTCTTCACCGGCCGGAACCACCGGGCTCGGACGGTGGCTCAGACGGCGAAGAACGTCTCCAGGACGGGCGCCAGTACATAAGGCGAGGCGTCGTGGGTCTGGCCCGTCAGGGTCCGGTGCCTGCCGCGCGGCAGCGCCTCGGCCACCAGCCGCGCCGTCTCCCGTACCGCCGGGGGACTGGCCCCGCCGTCCGTGACCATCACCCGTACCGGCACCTCGTGCAGCAGACACAGCGGTACGGAGCCGTCGCCGAGGACCGCGTAGTCGTACGGCAGGGTGTGCGCGACGGCCGCCAGCTCCGCCCACACCGGCGCCTCCCGCATCCGGGCCACCAGCTCGTCCGACGTCCCGGTCAGCCCGAGGAAGAGTGCCAGCGCGTCCCCGGTCCGCCCCTCGGCCAGCAGCGCGCGGGTGCGGGCCACATGGTCGCCCGGCGGGCGACCGGGCCGTACCACCGGGTCGAACGGGGGCTCGTACACCGACAGATGGGTGACGGGCAGCCCGGCCGCCGCGGCGCGCAGCGCCAAGACGCCCCCCGACGACGTGCCGTGGACCCGGGCGCCGCCGCCCGCCTCCTCGATCACGGCCGCCAGATCCTCGATCTCCCGCTCCACCGCGTAGCCGCCGGGGTCCCCGCTGCCGCCCCGGCCCCGCCGGTCGTAGGTGAGGACGGTGAACCGGGCCGCGAGCAGATCGGCGAGCGGTCCGTCGCTCGCCGCCGTGCCCAGCGCGCCGCCCACCAGTACTACCGGGGGCCCGTCGCCCCGCCGCTCGTACGCGAGAGGTGTCCCGTCCGCCGACCGCGTCCGGTCCAGCGTGCGGATCGTCTTGTCCATGTGGGTGCTGACCGGGCGGCGGCGCCCGACTCATCGCTCCCGGCCGAGATTTCTCGGATCCGGTCTCCGCCCGGGTACGGAACCGGTTCCGTACGGGGTCCGGCGGCCGTGTCCGGGTCCCGTACGGTGACGCCATGAGAATCTGCGTCTTCCTCTCCGCTGCCGATCTCGACGAGCGGTACACGGGCCCGGCCCGCGAGTTCGCCGAACTGCTCGGCAAGGGCGGCCACACCCTGGTGTGGGGCGGTTCGGAGAGCGGTCTGATGAAGGTCGTCGCGGACGGGGTGGCGGAGACCGGCGGGCGTCTCGTGGGCGTCTCGGTCGGCTTCCTGGCCGCGTCCGCCCGGGTCGGCGCCGACGAGATGGTGATCGCTCGGGATCTCGCCGAGCGGAAGGCCCTGTTGCTGGCGAAGGCCGACGCCGTGGTGGTGATGGTGGGCGGAACCGGAACGCTGGACGAGGCGACGGAGATTCTGGAGCTGAAGAAGCACGGACGGCAGAGCAAACCGGTGGTCCTGCTGAACACGGCGGGCTTCTACGACGGACTGAAGACCCAGTTCCGGCGGATGGAGGCGGAAGGCTTCCTTCCGGTGCCGCTGGCCGAGCTGGTCTTCTTCGCCGAGGAGCCGGTCTCCGCCCTCGCGTATCTGGAGGACGCGCTCGCCGGCTGACCCGGCCCCGGCCCCCCGGCCCCGGACCCGCCGACGATCCCGCTGGCCGCGCGCTCCGGCCGGATGCGAGCATGACCCCCATGACCACGCATCTGATCACCGGGGCCGGTTCCGGCATCGGCGCCGCCGTCGCCCGCCGCCTCCACGAGCGCGGCGACGACCTCGTCGTCCTGGCCCGCGACGCGGGCCGGGCAAAAGAGGTCGCGGCGCGCTATCCGGGCGCCCGTACCCTGGTGGCCGATCTGGCCGACCCCGACAAGATCTCCTGGGCACTCTCGCACCAGCCGGTGCCCGACCGGATCGACACCCTGCTGCACATCGCGGGCGTCGTCGACCTCGGCCCCGTCGGCGAGCTCACGCCCAAGGCGTGGCACCACCAGCTGAACACCAATCTGATCGCCCCGGCCGAACTGACCCGGCTGCTCCTGCCCCAGCTGCGGATCACCCAGGGCCAGGTCCTCTTCGTCAACTCCGGCGCCGGACTCAGCGCCAGTCCCGAGTGGAGCGCGTACGCCGCCTCCAAGCACGGCCTCAAGGCCCTCGCCGACTCGCTCCGCGCCGAGGAGCAGGGCAACGGGATCCGGGTGACGACCGTCTACCCGGGGCGGACGGCCAGCCCGATGCAGGCCAAGGTGCACGCCCAGGAGGGCCGGGAATACGACCCCGGGCGCTGGATCGACCCCGAGTCGGTCGCCACCGCGATCCTGACCGCGATCGATCTGCCGCGCGACGCCGCGATGAACGACGTGACGGTACGGCCCGGCCGCTGACCCGGGTCCCGGCCGGGCGGTCGCCCGGCGGCCCGGTCGGGACCGGGGCGGGCGGGCACGTACCCTGCCGGGGTGACTGAGAAGACCAAGTTCAGCTGGGGTGCCGCCACCGGAGTGGGCTCCCTGCCCGGCGGCGACGCCCGTGAGGCGGCCAAGACCGTCACGGGGTCCTTCGAGGACTTCCCCCACCTGTTCGAGCTGCCCGCGCGCGGCCCCGGCGCCGACATGATCGGACGCGGCCTCGGTCTGCTCGTCGAGATGTACGCCCATGTCGAACCCAGCGGCTGGCGGATCAGCGACCGGCCCGGCCGCGACACCCGGCGGGCCCGGGCCTTCCTCCGCGAGGACCTCGACGCCCTGGAGGAGTTCACCCAGGACTACCGGGGGCCGCTGAAGGTGCAGGCCGTCGGCCCCTGGACGCTCGCCGCGGCCCTGGAGCTGCGCAACGGCGAGTCGGTGCTCCGCGACCCGGGCGCCTGCCGCGATCTCGCCGGATCCCTCGCGGAAGGGCTCCGTACGCATCTGGCGGAGGTACGCCGCCGGATCCCCGGCGCCCGGATCGCGCTCCAGTTCGACGAGCCCTCCCTCACCGCGGTCCTGCGCGGCCGGGTCCGTACCGCCAGCGGCTACCGCACCTACCGCGCCGTGGACCGGCAGCTGGTCGAGGCCGCCCTGCGCGACGTGATCGGCGACGAGACCGCCGTCGTCCACTCCTGCGCCCCCGACGTCCCGGTGGCCCTGCTCCGCCGGGCCGGGGCCGCGGCCGTCTCCCTCGACTTCGGGCTGCTCACCGAGCGTGACGAGGAGGCGATCGGGGAAGCCGTCGAAGCCGGTACGACACTCTTCGCGGGCGTCGTGCCGTCCACCGACACCGAATTGTCAGACCCGGCGGGTAGCGTCATGGGTGTCAGGACGCTGTGGCGCAGGCTGGGGCTGGATCCGGGGACGCTGAGCCGTTCCGTGGTCATTACCCCGACCTGTGGTCTGGCGGGCGCCTCACCGGCTTACGCCCGGGCCGCGCTCGCCCACTGCGTCCGGGCCGCGCGATCGCTCGCGGAACACCCTGAGTGACTTTTTCGGGGTGCCGGGCGGGCGATGAGCAGTGACGGGTGCCGGGAAAGTTCCGGCGACGACGGGAGGACACGACGGTGACGGGCGAAGAGCGGACGGAACAGCCCGCGGACGGCGGCGAGGAGACCGCCCCGCGGGACGGTACGGCCCCGACGGCCGTGCGGGGCGGGGGCCTGCCCGCGCAGGACGACCCCGACCTGCCCCCGGAGGCCCGGGAGGAGCACGCCAGGCTGGCCGGTGAGATCGACGAGCACCGCTTCCGGTACTACGTGAAGGACCAGCCGGTCGTCAGCGACCACCAGTTCGACACCCTGATGCGGTCCCTGGAGGCGCTGGAGGAGCGGTATCCGGCGCTGCGTACACCGGACTCGCCGACCCAGATGCCCGCCGGGGACTACGAGACGGACCTCGCGAAGGTCGAGCACCGCGAGCGGATGCTCTCCCTCGACAACGCCTTCGACGAGGAGGAGCTGACGGCCTGGGCCGAGCGCATCGCCCGGGACGTCGGCACCCCCGACTACCACTTCCTGTGCGAGCTGAAGGTCGACGGCCTCGCGGTCAATCTGACCTACGAGAAGGGGCGGCTGGTCCGCGCCGCCACCCGCGGCGACGGCCGGGTCGGCGAGGACATCACGCCCAACATCCGCACCATCGGCGACATCCCCAACAGACTGAGCGGCGACCGGATCCCCGACCTCGTGGAGATCCGCGGCGAGGTCTACTTCCCGATGGAGGCGTTCCAGGAGCTGAACGCCCGCCGGGTCGCCGCCGGGGAGCAGCCGTACGCCAACCCCCGCAACTCCGCCTCCGGATCGCTCCGCCAGAAGGACCCCAGGGTCACGGCCACCCTCCCGCTGCACATGGTGGTCCACGGCATCGGCGCCCGGGACGGCTTCGACATCGACTGCCTCTCCCACGCCTACGAGCTGCTGCGCGAATGGGGTCTGCCCACCGCCCGGTACAACCGGGTGGTGGACTCCCTCGACGGCGTACGGGAGTTCATCGCCTACTACGGCAAGAACCGGCACTCCGTGGAGCACGAGATCGACGGCGTCGTCGTCAAGCTCGACGAGATCCCGCTCCAGGGGCGGCTCGGCTCCACCTCCCGCGCGCCCCGCTGGGCCATCGCCTGGAAGTACCCCCCGGAAGAGGTCAACACCAAGCTGGTCAATATCCGGGTCGGGGTCGGACGGACCGGCCGGGTCACGCCCTACGCTCAGGTCGAGCCGGTGAAGGTGGCCGGGTCCGAGGTTGAGTTCGCCACCCTGCACAACCAGGACGTGGTGAAGGCCAAGGGCGTGCTGATCGGCGACACCGTGGTCCTCCGCAAGGCCGGTGACGTGATTCCCGAGATCCTCGGGCCGGTTGCGGATCTGCGGGACGGCACGGAGCGGGAGTTCGTGATGCCCGCCGAATGCCCCGAGTGCGGCACGGCGCTGCGCCCGATGAAGGAGGGCGATATCGACCTCCGCTGTCCCAATGCCCGGTCCTGCCCCGCCCAGCTGCGGGAGCGGCTGTTCTATCTCGCGGGCCGCAAGGCGTTCGACATCGACCACTTCGGCTATGTGACCGCCGCCGCGCTCACCAGACCGCTGGAGCCGTCGGAGCCGCCGCTGAAGGACGAGGGCGACCTCTTCGGGCTCACCGTGGAGCAACTGCTGCCGATCGTGGCGTACGTCCTGGACCAGGACAGCGGACTGCCGAAGCGGGACCCGGAGACCGGCGAGGAGAAGAAGGCCACCGTCTTCGCCAACAAGCAGGGCGAGGCGAGGAAGAACACCCTGGCCCTGCTGGAGAGCATCGAGGCGGTGAAGAGCCGTCCGCTGGCCCGGATCCTGACCGGGCTCTCCATCCGGCACGTGGGTCCGGTCGCGGCCGAGGCGCTGGCCCGGGAGTTCCGGTCGGTGGAGCGGATCGAGCAGGCCACCGAGGAGGAACTGGCGGCCACCGAGGGCGTCGGGGCGATCATCGCCGCGTCCCTGAAGCAGTGGTTCGCCGAGGAGTGGCACCAGGAGATCCTGCGCAAGTGGCGGGCCGCGGGGGTACGGATGGAGGAGGAGGGCGGAGCCGAGGAGAGCGGTCCGAGACCGCTGGAGGGCCTGACCGTCGTCGTCACCGGGACCCTGGCCACCCACACCAGGGATGGCGCAAAAGAAGCCCTGCAGAGCCTCGGGGCGAAAGTGACCGGATCCGTATCGAAGAAAACCGGCTTCGTCGTGGTCGGGGAGAACCCCGGGTCCAAGTACGACAAGGCGATGCAGTTGAAGGTGCCGGTTCTGAACGAGGAGGGCTTCGCCGTCCTTCTGGAGCAGGGACCGGACGCGGCTCGTGAGGCGGCTGTGCCCGCAGAGGCGTGAAACGGGGGCGCGTCCGGGGCGCGGGACCGGCGCCCGCCCCCGGACGAACAGGGCGCGCGGGGTGGGAACAAGACGTCCGGCGCGGGCCGGGAACGGCCGGTAACAGTCACCCGTTCAGCGCATAGCAGATGGATAAGGGTGGCCGGGTCGCATTCGGGCAAGAGCTGTAGAGCGCTGCCCGTCGGAGCCCGTCCCGGCCTACTGTTGAGACGTGCGCCTGTCGTGCACGGCTGCGTGATGGGATTTCAGTCGTGATGGCATGACTGGGATGACCATGGGGATCGCGGGAATCACCGGAACCATCGCGAGACGATCGGCACCGCCGGCTGTGAGAGGGACGGGAATGGAACCGACCGAGAGCGCCGCCCCGGTCCCGAGGGCGCGGGGGATCGCCGCCCTGACCGGTGGAGCCGCGGGTGTGCCGTCCGGACTGCCCGTCGCCGCGGTGGCGGGTGCCGGACTCGTCGTCGTCACCGGAGTCGCCGCCGCCGTCCACGACGGCCGGGCCCTCTTCCCCGGCTCCACCACCGGCTGGTCCCTGGCCGTGCTCACCGGGGTCGTCGTAGGCCATCTCGTCGCCCTGGGCCGGGACCGCTGGTCCGGCGGTACGGGCTCCGGCGCGGCGCTCACCCTGGCGGTCCTGCTGCTGTACGGCTGGATCCCCGCGGTCCTGGTCAGCCTGGCCGTCGTCACCCTGGTCGGCTCCGCCCGCCGTCAGCGCAGGCGGCACGGCCTGCTGCACGGCGCCGTCGACGTCCTCGGTATCGGCGCCGCCGCTCTCGTCCTCGCCCTCTTCGACCGGACACCGAGCGTCGAGAACCCCTGGTCGCCACTCGACTGGGGGATCGGGGCCGCGATGGAAGTCCTCATCGCGGCCTCCGCCTATCTCGCGGTCAGCCGACTGCTGTTGTGGTACGTCCAGGCGCCCCAGGGCGGCGGACTGCCCACCGTCGCCAGAACGGCCCTGCTCCGGCAGGGCCTCGTCGCCGTCGCCCTGCTCGGGATCGCCCCCCTGATCTGTGTGGTCGCCGTCGCCAGGCCGCTGCTGCTGCCGCTGTTCGCGGTGCCGCTGATCGCCCTCGACTCCACCCTGTGGATCGCCCGGGCCCGCGCCGAGGAGCAGTTGCGGGACCCGCTGACCGGGCTGCCGAACCGCCAATGGCTGCTGGAACGCACCTGGACGGCCCTGGAGGACGCCGAGGGCGGCGGCTCCCGGGCCGCCCTCGTCCTGATCGACCTCGACCGGTTCCGCTCCGTCAACGACACCCTCGGCCATCTCGCCGGTGACCGGCTGCTGCTCCAGATAGCGCAGCGACTGCGGCACGCCCTGCCGCGCGGCGCCGAGGCCGCCCGGCTCGGCGGCGACGAGTTCGCCGTCCTGCTCCCGGCCACGGACTCCATCACCAGCGCCCAGCGGGTCGCCCGCCGCCTCGCCGCCGAACTCTCCTCGCCGCTCGACCTCGACGGCCTGACCCTCGTCCTGGAGGCCAGCGCCGGGGTCGCCGTCTTCCCCGAACACGCCCGCGACGCCGAAGGACTGCTGCGCCGCGCCGACGTCGCCATGTACCAGGCGAAACGGGACCGTACGGGGGTCGAGGTCTACGAGTCCAAACGCGACAGCAACACCCCCGACCGGCTGGGCCTCCTGGGCGATCTGCGCCGCGCCCTGGACGCCCGCGAGGTCGAGCTGCACTACCAGCCCAAGGTCCGCTTCGACGGCCATGTCGCCGGTCTGGAGGCGCTGGTCCGCTGGGTCCATCCGGACCGGGGCCGGGTCCCGCCGGACGAGTTCATCGCGATCGCCGAGTCCTCCGGGCTGATGCCGCTGCTGACCGAGTACGTCCTCGACACCGCCCTCGGCCAGGTCGCCAAATGGCGCGCCCAGGGGCTGTACGTGCCGGTGGCCGTCAACGTATCGCCGCGCGATGTCCACACCCCCGGGTTCGCGGGTTCCGTCGCCGCCCGCCTCGCCCGGTACGGGGTGCCCGCCGGGGCGCTCCAGCTGGAGATAACGGAGCACGTACTGCTGGAGGACCCGCAGCGCGCGGCGGACACCCTGGCCGGGCTCACCGACCACGGGGTCCGGATGTCCCTCGACGACTTCGGCACCGGCTACTCGTCCCTGGTCCATTTGCGCCGGCTGCCGGTGAGCGAGCTGAAGATCGACCGCTCCTTCGTGGCCCGGCTGGCCGTCGACACCCAGGACGCGGAGATCGTCCGCTGTACCGTCGACCTCGCCCACTCCCTCGGGCTGCTGGTCGTAGCGGAGGGCGTCGAGGACGACGAGACCTGGGAGCGGCTGCGCGATCTGGGGTGCGACGCCGTCCAGGGCTGGCTGGTGGCCGCCGCGATGCCGCCGCAGGAGACCACGGCCTGGCTGCGGGCCCGGGGCGAGCGCGGCTGGCACCGCCAGACCGACACCCCGGCCGCCCCCGCGCCGGTGACACCCCCCGCCCCCGCGCCCGATCCGGCCGCCGCCGTGCCGCCGGCGCCGGCCGTCCAGCCGCCCGCCGCCGAGCCCGCGGCGCCCCCGGCCGCCGCCGCGAACGCCGGCTCGCTCGGCCCCGGCGAGCTGGGTACGTAACACCGCGCCCGGCCCGTCGCCGGACCCGGCGGGCCGCCGCGCCCGCGGCCGGTTCCGGAGCCGTGGCGGACCGGCCGGACCGGTCCGGATCGGGAGCGCGCGACGTCCCGGGGCCGCGCTCCCGGCAAACCGTTGCGTCATCACCCGCCGCCGCCCCATAGGATTGGGCCAAACACCCACACTCACCCTGATGAGGATCTCCGCATGCCTGGCATCACGCGCGAGGAGGTCGCCCACCTCGCCCGGCTGGCACGTCTGGAGTTGTCCGGCGAAGAACTCGATCACTTCGCAGGTCAGCTCGACGACATCATCGGCGCGGTCGCCCGTGTCGCCGAGGTCGCCGACCAGGACGTACCCCCGACCTCCCACCCGCTGCCGCTGACCAACGTCATCCGCGCGGACGAGGTCCGTCCGTCGCTCACCCCCGCGCAGGCGCTCTCCGGAGCCCCGGCCCAGGAGCAGCAGCGTTTCAAGGTCCCGCAGATCCTGGGGGAGGACTGAAAGTCGTGATGACGGACATCATCAAGCTCACCGCCGCCGAGATCGCGGCGAAGATCGCCGCCGGCGAACTGACCGCCGTCGAGGTCACCGAGGCCCATCTGGCCCGGATCGACGCCATCGACGAGAAGGTCCATGCCTTCCTCCACGTGGACCGGGAGGGCGCGCTCGCCCAGGCCCGCGCGGTCGACGCCAAGCGGGCGGCGGGCGAGAAGCTCGGCCCCCTCGCGGGCGTCCCGCTGGCGCTCAAGGACATCTTCACCACCGAGGGCGTCCCGACCACCGTCGGCTCCAAGATCCTCGAAGGCTGGATCCCGCCGTACGACGCCACCGTCACGCGCAAGCTGAAGGAGGCGGACGTCGTCATCCTCGGCAAGACGAACATGGACGAGTTCGCCATGGGCTCGTCCACCGAGAACAGCGCCTACGGCCCCACCGGCAACCCCTGGGACCTGACCCGGATCCCCGGCGGCTCCGGCGGCGGCTCCAGCGCCGCGCTCGCCGCCTACCAGGCGCCGCTGGCGATCGGTACGGACACCGGCGGCTCGATCCGCCAGCCCGCCGCCGTCACCGGCACCGTCGGCGTCAAGCCCACCTACGGCGGGGTCTCCCGCTACGGCATGGTCGCCTTCTCCTCCTCGCTCGACCAGGGCGGCCCCTGCGCCCGTACGGTGCTGGACGCGGCCCTGCTGCACGAGGTCATCGCCGGGCACGACCCGCTGGACTCCACCTCCATCGACGCCCCGGTCCCGCCGGTCGTCGAGGCGGCCCGCAACGGCAGCGTGGCCGGGATGCGGGTCGGTGTCGTCGCGCAGTTCCGCGGCGACGGCTACCAGGCCGGGGTGCTCCAGCGCTTCGACGAGTCCGTCGCCCTGCTCAAGGAGCTGGGTGCCGAGATCGTCGAGCTGGACTGCCCCTCCTTCGACCTGGCGCTCTCCGCGTACTACCTGATCGCGCCGTCCGAGTGCTCGTCCAACCTGGCCCGCTTCGACGCCATGCGCTACGGGCTGCGGGTCGGCGACGACGGCACCAAGTCGGCCGAGGACGTCACTGCCCTCACCCGTGAGGCGGGCTTCGGCGACGAGGTCAAGCGCCGGATCATGCTCGGTACGTACGCCCTCAGCTCGGGCTACTACGACGCCTACTACGGCAGCGCCCAGAAGGTCCGGACCCTGATCACCCGGGACTTCGAGAAGGCGTTCGAGCAGGTCGACGTGATCGTCTCGCCGACCACGCCGACGACCGCGTTCCCGATCGGGGAGCGCGCGGACGACCCGATGGCCATGTACCTGGCGGACCTCTGCACTATTCCGACCAACCTGGCCGGGAACGCCGCGATGTCCCTGCCCTGCGGACTGGCCCCCGAGGACAACCTGCCCGTCGGACTCCAGATCATCGCCCCGGCGATGAAGGACGAGCGACTTTACAAGGTCGGCGCCGCCGTCGAGGCCGCGTTCGTGGAAAGGTGGGGACACCCACTGCTGGAGGAGGCACCGTCGCTGTGAGCGCATTCAGTAAGGCCAAGGGCTTCAAGAAGTCGAAGGCGGGCACGTACCTGTCCATCGGTACGACCGCGTTCGGCGCGCTCGCCGTCGCCAAGCAGGTGCGGACGGCCCGTGACGAGCACGACACGCTGCGGCTGGTCGACGCCGTCGTCACCGGCGCCGCCATCGTCACCGGTATCGCCCTGCTGCTGCGCGAACTGAAGCGCCTCGGCGACGACGACGTCCTGCTGGGCTGAGAGGGAAAGTTCTGCTGTGACCATCACTGAACTGGTGTCGTACGAGGCGGCGCTCGCCGCGTTCGACCCCGTCATGGGCCTGGAGGTCCATGTCGAACTCGGTACGAAGACCAAGATGTTCTGCGGCTGCTCCACCGAGCTGGGCGCCGAGCCCAATACGCAGACCTGTCCGACCTGTCTCGGTCTGCCCGGCTCCCTCCCGGTCGTCAACGCGATCGGAATCGAGTCCGCCGTCAAGATCGGCCTCGCGCTCAACTGCGAGATCGCCGAATGGTGCCGCTTCGCCCGGAAGAACTACTTCTATCCGGATATGCCGAAGAACTTCCAGACCTCCCAGTACGACGAGCCGATCGCCTTCAACGGCTATCTCGACGTCCAGCTGGAGGACGGCGAGGTCTTCCGGGTGGAGATCGAGCGCGCCCACATGGAGGAGGACACCGGCAAGTCGACGCACGTCGGCGGTGCCACCGGTCGGATCCACGGCGCCTCGCACTCCCTGCTCGACTACAACCGGGCCGGTATCCCGCTCATCGAGATCGTCACCAAGCCGATCACCGGAGCGGGCGAGCGGGCCCCCGAGGTCGCCCGGGCGTACGTCGCCGAGCTGCGCGAGCTGATCCGGGCCCTCGGGGTCTCCGAGGCCCGGATGGAGATGGGCCAGATGCGCTGCGACGTCAATCTGTCCCTGATGCCCAAGGGCGCGGAGGTCTTCGGCACCCGTTCGGAGACCAAGAACGTCAACTCCCTGCGCTCCGTCGAGCGGGCCGCGCGGTTCGAGATCCAGCGGCACGCCGCCGTACTGGAATCCGGCGGGAAGATCATTCAGGAGACCCGGCACTTCCACGAGGACGACGGCTCCACCACGTCCGGCCGGGTCAAGGAGGAGGCCGAGGACTACCGGTACTTCCCGGAGCCCGACCTCGTGCCCGTCGCCCCGGCCCGGGAGTGGGTCGAGGAGCTGCGGGCGGGCCTGCCCGAGCTGCCGAGGGTGCGGCGCAACCGGCTCCGCGAGGACTGGGGCGTCTCCGAGCACGACATGCAGTCCATCCTGAACGCGGGCGCGGTCGATCTGATCGTGGCCACGACGGACGAGGGCGCCCCGGCCGACCAGGCGCGCAAGTGGTGGATGGGCGAGCTGGCCCGTAACGCCAACGAGTCCGGCCGGTCCCTGGACGAGCTGCCGATCACCCCGGCGCAGGTCGCCCGGGTGGCCGCGCTGGTCGCCGCGGGCGACCTCAACGACAAGCTGGCCCGCCAGGTCATCGAGGGCGTGCTCGCGGGCGAGGGCGACCCGGACACCGTCGTCGAGAAGCGCGGCCTGAAGGTCGTCTCCGACGAGGGCGCGCTCGGCACCGCCGTGGACGACGCGATCGCCGGGAACGCGGCGATCGCGGAGAAGATCCGCGGCGGCAAGGTGGCGGCGGTGGGCGCGCTGGTCGGCGCGGTCATGAAGGCCACCCGCGGCCAGGCCGACGCGGCCCGGGTCAAGGAGCTGATCCTGGAGCGCCTCGGCGTCTCGGAAGGCTGACGGCGCGCCGTGACGGCGCGGTAGTGGGGGAGGGCGGTCACCCGGTGACCGCCCTTCTCTTCTTTGCGCGGGGAAGGGCCTCGTGCGCCGGCTGCGAGGCTCGTGCGGCGCGATGCGCCCTGTGCCCGTGTGATCGGCCGCGGGTCGTTCGCGGTTGCTCGCGCAGTTCCCCGCGCCACCATTGCCTGCGGCCATGGTGGGGGACCCCCGGGCGCCGCTGGTGCCTGCGGCAACGGGGGCGCGGGGGTCAGGCGCGGATGCCCAGGCCCGGGAGGAGGAGTTCGCCGCGGTCGCGGCAGGTGATGTCGCGGGCCCGCAGCTGGTCGGGGGAGACCGTGCCCCGGGCGCGCAGCTCGGTGAGGACGATCCGGGCGCCCTCGGCGGCGTCCGCGAGGTCCGGGTCCGGGAACTCCGCCTGCCACCAGCCCCGGTCGTGGCTGTGCCAGCCCCGGGAGCGCATCAGCCGCTCGTGCTCCGGGGAGCACGGCCCGTCGCGGTCGTCCACGGAGACGACCAGACCGTCCTCGATCCCGTACGACACCTGGAGGCGACGGCCCCGGTCGGCCGCGCTGGTCAGGGTGAAATGCGCCCAGTCGTCGCCGACCTGCACCGGGAGCTGCTCTATCCAGGCGCCGAGCAGCAGGGCCAGGGCGCTCTCGAAATGGTCCAGGCCGGGCATCGGGCGGGCCGAGGGGTGTTCGGCGGGGCGCTCGCCGGGGCCGCCCCGGTCCAGCCGCCAGAGGTAGGGCAGCAGATCGACGTCGTGCGGTTCGGTGATCGTCCAGGCGCCGCCCCAGCTGAACGAGCGCCGCTCGGCGGCCTCCAGCAGGGCCGTGTCGTGGACGGAGAGCAGGGCCCAGTGGCCCGTGCCGTTGAGCAGGACCGTACGCCCGCCGTCCCGCCAGCGGACATCGGGGCCGCAGGCCGAGCCCCCGTAGAGCGTCGGCTCGCCGAGTCTGGCCACGATCGCCCCGTAGACCTCGCCGAAGCACTCCCGCCGCCGTCTCAGCGGGGAGCCCGGCTCGAAGGAGAGCACGGGCACCGGGGCGCGGCCGATGAACTCCCCGGGTGTGTCGAAAAGCGCCCGGGCGAGGTCGGCGGCGGCGTCCGGATCGAGGATCGGCCGGTTGGTCCCCGTGGTCTCCATGTCACCCATCGTGCCAGCCGCCACTGACAATCGGGTGGCCCGCCCGATTGCGCCCCGGCAACCGGAACAGGCCGTAGCGGAAAGGGGGTTGGGCGGCCGGGGTGGGGCGAGCCTTCCAGAAGGGCGCCCTCCGGCGCAGAGCAGCCGACCGTGATCGCCGGAGCGCCCCCGGCGCTCGTCCCGTGTGCCGGGCCGCCGGGGGCTCCCCGCCGACTGTGAGGAAGCCCACGAAATACCCTCAAAGGGGCAAACGATCACGATTGGCTGGCAGAGTGCCCACAGAGGCAGGGGCTCTCCCCGCCTCGTACTTCTGTGAGTTTCTTCGCGTTCTTTGCGGGCTGTCCCGACTCCCCAGTCAAAGATCCACGAACCACCAGGGAGCACGTCGTTGGCAGCCATCGCCCGGTGGTGCATCGCGCACCGACTCGCCACCGTCCTCATCTGGCTGGCCGCCCTGGTGGGTACGGGTACGGCCGCGATGGTCGCCGGAACCGCCTACTCCACCGACTACGACGTCCCGGGCACCGAGTCGAGCCGGGCCGCCGCCCTCGTCGCCGAGGGCTTCCCCGAACTCGCCGGTGAGGGCGACACCGTCGTCTGGCACACTGAACGCGGCACCGTGAGCGCCCCGGCCGTCCAGGAACGGATGACCGCCGCGCTCGACGAGATCGCGGCCGTGCCCGGGGTGGCCGCCGTCTCCGGCCCCTACGGCGCCGACGGGGCGGGCCGGATCAGCCCGGACGGCCGTACCGCCTATGCCGAACTCGTCTTCGACCGGCCCGTCGCGGAGCTGCCCGAATCCCGGATCGCCGAGGTCACGGCCGTGGCGGAGGGCGCGCGCGACGACGGGCTGCGGGTGGAGCTGGGCGGCCCGGCCGCCGGGGCCGCCGCATCGTCGCCGGGTCATACGGCGGAGGCCGTCGGGGTCGCCGTCGCGGCCGTGGTGCTCTTCCTCGCCTTCGGCTCCCTCGCCGCCAGCCTGCTGCCGATCGCCACCGCCCTGGTCTCGGTCGGTACCGCCTACGCGGGCATCGTGCTCCTCGGCCGGGTGATGACGGTGGCCGACTTCGCCCCCATGCTGGGCATGCTGATCGGCCTCGGGGTCGGGATCGACTACGCCCTCTTCATCGTCACCCGCCACCGCAAGGGGCTGCGGGCCGGTCTCCCGGTCGCCGAGGCCGCGCGGAACGCCGTCGCCACCACCGGCCGGGCCGTCGTCTTCGCCGGGGCGACCGTCTGTATCGCCCTCCTCGGCATGCTGATCCTGCGGCTGGACTTCCTCAACGGCGTTGCCGTGGCCGCCGCGCTGACCGTCGTGCTGACGGTGGCCGCTTCCGTGACCCTGCTCCCGGCCCTGCTGTCGTACATAGGACCCCGGGCCCTGGGCGGCCGGGAACGCAGAAGGCTGGCCGAGCACGGGCCCCGGCCCGAGGTGCCGACCGGGTTCGCGGCCCGCTGGGCGGCCCTGGTGGAGCGCCGCCCGGTGCTGCTGGGGGCCATCGCCGTGGTCGTGATGGCGGTCCTGGCGCTGCCCGCGTTCTCCCTCCACCTCGGCACCTCCGACCAGGGCAACAATCCGGCGTCCTCGACCACCCGCAAGGCGTACGACCTGCTGGCGCACGGCGGCCCCGGGCAGGGCGAGGGTTCCGGCGGCGGATTCGGCCCCGGGGTCAACGGACCGCTGACCCTGGTCGCCCGGATCGACAGCGCCGCCGACCGGGTCGCCGCCGACCGGCTCCCGGAGGCGCTGCGGGACGCGCGCGGGGTGGCCTCGGCGGGACCGGTGACGTACAGCGGGAACGGGGATACGGCGCTGATCACCGTCGTCCCCGATTCGGCGCCGCAGTCGAAGGCGACCAGCGAACTGGTCGACCGGCTCCGCGGCGAGCTGCTCCCCCGGGCGACCGCGGGTACGTCCCTGACCGTGCTGGTCGGCGGGGTGACCGCGGGGTACGACGACTTCGCCGAGGTGATAGTCGGCAAGCTGCCGCTCTTCGTGGGCGCGGTCGTCGCCTTCGGCTGCGTACTGCTGCTGCTGGCCTTCCGCTCCGTGGGCATTCCGCTGAAGGCCGCGGTGATGAACATCGCCGCCGTCGCCTCGTCCTTCGGGGTGGTCGTGGCGATCTTCCAGTGGGGCTGGGGGAGCGAGCTGCTGGGGCTCGGCCGGGCGGGCCCGATCGAGCCCTTCCTGCCGGTGATCATGGTCTCGGTGCTCTTCGGGCTCTCCATGGACTACCAGGTCTTCCTGGTCAGCCGGATGTACGAGGAGTGGCTGGAGACCGGCGACAACCGGCGGGCGGTCCGGGTCGGCCTGGCCGAGACCAGCCGGGTGATCAACTCCGCCGCGGTGATCATGATCGCGGTCTTCCTCGCCTTCGTCCTCAGCGGCGACCGGGTGATCGCCATGTTCGGGATCGCGCTGGCGGCGGCCGTCGCCCTCGACGCCTTCGTCCTGCGGACCCTGCTGGTACCGGCCCTGATGCATCTGCTCGGCGGCGCGAACTGGTGGCTGCCCGGCTGGCTGGAGCGGCGGCTGCCCCGGATATCCGTGGAGCGTCCCGACTGCCGCCGTGCGAAGATCCCCGAACAGCGGTACGCGCACGTCGGAGCCGGTGGCGGACCGGCCACCCCGGTACCCGGACCGGATCGTGACGCCCCGCGCGACAGCCGGCGCCTCGGTACGACGAAGGACGGATGACGATGTTTGCGATACCCCTGCGGACCCGGGACGGCGAGCGGGCGGAGCTGCGGCCGCTGGAGCCGTGGCAGTCCGAGGAGTTCTACGCCCATGTCGAACGCGGCCGGGAGTTCATCGGCCGGTACATCGGCTTCGCCGATGCCGCCGCGGACCCGGCGGGCGCCCGGACACTGCTCCAGCGGTACGCGGACCGGCAGGCCGCGGGCGGCGGCCGGATCTACGGCATCTGGCTGGACGGCACCCTCGTCGGCGGAGTCCTCTTCGTCTCCCTCGACGACAAGGCGGGCACCTGCGAGGTCGGCTGCTGGCTGGAGCCCGCCGCGGTCGGCCGGGGGCTGGTGACCCAGTCCGTACGCATTCTCATCGACTGGGCCGTCGACGCCCGGGGCGTCCACCGGGTCGAGTGGGTCGCCGCCTCCGCCAACACGGCCAGCGTCAATGTGGCCCGGCGGCTCGGGCTGCGGCGGGACGGCGTACTGCGGGAGTCGTTCCCGCACCGGGGCGAGCGGTACGACATGGAGGTCTGGTCCGTACTCGCCCCCGAGTGGCGTGAGCTGCGGGAGACCGCGAAGGCGGAGGCCGGGGGAGCCGGGGCGCGGGCGGAGGGCTGACCCTTCCGCCCCGTTCAGCCGGGTGCGGGTGGGGGTTCGGCCCGCTCCGGCGGCAGGGAAACCGGTGGTGGGCCCGGGGTCCCCGGTGCTCCCATGAGCCCATGACCTATACCACCGTGACGGACCCCGCGGCCGTGCTCGCCCTCTACGACCGGCGGATCCGCCGGGACGCCGTCGACCACACCCCGGGGAATCTGGTCGAACGCGTCGGCGACGTCGTACGGTTCACCGGACCCGACTGGAACGGCGTCCTGTGGTCCGGCCTCGACGAGACCACCGCCGACGCGGCCATCGCCGCCGAGGCCGCCCACTTCGACGCGCTCGGGGTCGCCGCCGAATGGAAGCTCTACTCCCACGACCGGCCCGCCGACCTCGCGGATCGGCTGGTCGCGGCCGGGTTCGTACCGGAGGACGAGGAGACCCTGATGGTCGGCGCCGTCACCCCGCTCGCCGTGGAACCGGTCCTTCCGGAGGGGGTACGGATCGTCGACGTCACCGACGCCGAGGGCGTGGCCCTGATGGACGAGGCGCACCGGGCCGCCTTCGGACCCGGCTCCGCCGATACCCGCGAGCTGCTGCTGCGCTGTCTCGGCCAGGACACGGCCGCGCTGACCCTGGCGATGGCCGGGGACGTACCCGTCTCGGCCGCCCGGCTCGAATTCCACCCCGGTACGGGCTTCGCCGGTCTGTGGGGCGGCGGCACGGTCCCCGAGTGGCGCGGGCGGGGCGTCTACCGGGCCCTGGTCGCCCACCGGGCCCGGCTCGCGGCGGCCCGCGGCTTCCAATGGCTCCAGGTCGACGCGGGCGCCCAGAGCCGCCCCGTACTGGAACGGCTCGGCTTCCGGGCCCTCGCCACGACGACGCCGTACGTCCGCCCGGGTGCGCGGCGCGACTGAGCCGGTGCCGGGCCGGGGGCTTCGGACCGAGGGCGCGCTCCGGTGCGGTGTGGTCCGGTCTGGTGAGGGGCCTTCCGGCCCGGCGGTGTACGGCTCCGGGTGCGGGCGAGGCGTCGTCTGAGGAGGGTGCCTTAGGACATCCGGCCCCTCCGGCCGGGGCCGGACAGGGCCGCCTAAGGCAGTCGGGCGGCGGGGGATACCGCAGACGCCCGATGCGACCGGGCCTCCTGGGAGCGGAGATTGGTGGCACGGCAGTCGCCGTGGAGACACCACCGTCCGAACCCTTCGAGGAGTACCCCGTGTCCGAGCAGTTCTTCCACACCCACCAGGCCCTTCAGGCGTCCGAGCTGCACCGGGCGGAGCTGATCCGCCGGGCCGAACAGCACCGGCTCGCCCGGCGGGCCCGCCGCGCGGCGCAACGGGCCGCGAAGACCGGGGAGGGCCGGGTGACACCGGCCGACCGATACGTCCCGGCCGCCTGACCGTGCTCCGGACGACCGGCGGCGGGACCGCGGCGGTGGAGTTGTCCACAGGACGGTCCGGCGGGGTTGCCGGGCCGTCGGACGACTGTGCGATGCTCGGCGATGTGGAGACCAGGTCCGTCAGTCCGGTGTTCGTGGGACGCGCCGGTGAGTTGTCCGTACTCACCGGCGCGCTGAGCCGTGCCGCGGGGGAGGGCGCCGCCCATCCGGCGGGCGAACCCCAGGCCGTGCTCATCGGCGGCGAGGCCGGGGTGGGCAAGACCCGGCTCGTCGAAGAACTGTGGGAGCAGGCATGCCGCCGGGGCGCCGCGTTCGCCGTCGGCGGCTGTGTCGAAATCGGTGTCGACGGACTGCCGTTCGCGCCCTTCTCCGCCGCGCTGCGCACCCTGCGGCAGCTGATGCCCGACGAGATGGCCGCCGCCGTCGCCGGACATGAACGCGAGCTGTCCCGCCTCCTGCCCGAACTGGCCGAACAGCCGCGCGGCGAGTCCGGCGCCCACGACGACGAGGAGCTGGCCCGCCTCTTCGAACTGACCGCCCGGCTGCTGGAACGGATCTCGGCGGACCGCCCGGTCGTCCTCGTCCTCGAAGACCTGCACTGGGCCGACGCGTCCACCCGGCATCTGATCACCTATCTCACCCGCGCCCTGCGCCGGGGCAGACTCCTCTTCCTGGCCACCTACCGCTCCGACGATGTGCACCGCCGCCATCCGCTCCGGCCCTTCCTCGCCGAGCTGGAGCGCACCCGAGCCGTCCACCGGATCGAACTGGGCCGGTTCAACCGGGGCGAGGTCCGGCGCCAGCTCACCGGCATCCTCGCCGCCGAACCCGACTCCGACCTGCTGGACCGGGTCTTCGACCGCTCCGACGGCAACGCCTTCTTCGTCGAGGAACTCGCCCGCAGCCTCGCCGAGGGCAATACCTGCGGACTCTCGGACTCCCTGCGGGACATACTCCTGGTCCGGGTCGAGGCTCTGCCGGAGAGCGCCCAGCGGGTAGTACGGATCCTCGCCGAAGGCGGCTCCACGGTCGAACACGGACTGCTGCTCGCCGTCGCCGGGCTCCCCGAGGACGATCTGATCGAGGCGCTGCGAGCGGGCGTCGAGGCGCATATCGTCCAGCCCACGGCCGACGGCGGGGGCTACCGCTTCCGCCACGCCCTGGCCCGGGAGGCCGTCAGCGACGATCTGCTGCCGCCCGAGCGCTCCCGGCTCAACCGCGCCTACGCGGCGGCCGTGGAGGCCGACCCGGGGCTCGTGCCCGACGAGGAGCGGGCCATGCGGCTCGCCAGCTACTGGTACCACGCCAACGACGCCGCCAAGGCGCTGCCCGCCGTGCTCGGCGCCGCCGTGGAGGCCCGACGCCGCCATGCCTACTCGGAGCAGCTCAGACTGCTGGAACGGGCCATGAAGCTCTGGGACGCGGCCCCCGAAGGCGTACGGACCGAACTGCGGCCCGTGGACTACGCGGAGGCGTTCCCGCCATGCGGCTGCGATCCCGAGACCACCCCGATGCGCTTTCTCGACCTGATAGCCGAGGCCACCGTGGCGGGCCGGTACAGCCGGGACCGCGAGCGGGCCCTGAAGATCGCCAAGCGGGGGCAGCGGCTGGCCGTCGGCGAGGGGGACGCGCTGCGCGCCGCGTGGTTCGGCGTCCAGCGGTCCAAACTGGTCTGCGCCCTCGGCCGGGGCGATGGCTGGGCCGAACTCGCGGAGGCCCAGGAGCTGGTCCGCGGGCTGCCGCCGTCCGTGGTGCACGCCCAGGTCCTCTCCGAGATCGCCCACTGGTACCGCGTCCACTCCCCGGGGCCCGAGAGCCTGGCCACCGCCGAACGCGCCGTGGAGTACGCCCGGATGGTCGGTGACGAGGAGACCGAACTCACCGCCAAATTCTGTCTCGGCGGACTGATGGCCGACGCCGGGCACATCGATGACGGGCTCGCCGAGATGTACGCGGTCAAGGCGCGCGCCCTGGAGCTGGGCATCCCCCATCTCATCGCCTCCGCCCTGGTCAATCTGCCCTTCAGCCTGGAGAGCGTCGGGCGCTCGGGGGAGGCCGCCGCGCTCCTCGAAGAAGGACTGGAGACCGCCGCCCGGCACGGACTCGCGGGCTCCGAGGCATGGATGCTCGGCAATCTCGCCGAGTCCCGCTACACCCTCGGCCGGTGGGACGAGGCCCGGACCGCCGCCGAACGGGCCAGAGAAGTCGGTTACGGGCCCCAGCCCCGGGGCTGGGCCGTCGCCGTCCTCGGCACACTGGAGCTGGGCCGGGGCGAGTACGAGGCCGCCGCGCGCCACCAGCGGGAGGCCCGGGGCCACTTCGGTACCGAAAGCCCCAGCCCGCAGAGCACCCTCTACGTCGACACCATCGAGATCGGCCTGGCCGCGGCGGAGGCCCGGACCGCCGACGCCCGCGCGGCGCTGCTGCGGACCGGCCCCGACGGCTTCCCGCCCGGTGCCTACCGCTATGCCTGGCCGCTGCTGAGAATCGCCGCCACCGCCGAGGCCGACACCCGCGGACTGCCCGCCGCCGCAGAGGGCCGGACGGAGATCCTCGACCGGATCGAGCGGCTGGCGAAGGGCCTCGCCGCGACCGTCCCCCTCTGGCAGGGACACGATCGGTGGGTCCGGGCCGAACTGCTCCGGGCCCGGGGCGCGGACACCGCCGCGGCCTGGGCCGAGGCCGCCGAGGCGTTCGAGCGGGCCGACTTCCCCTACGGACTGGCCGTGGTCCGCCGCCGCTGGGCGGAGAGCCTGCTGACCACGGACCGGGCGCGGGCCGCCGAACTGCTCCGCGCCGCCGCCGAAACCGCGGCGGAGCTGGGAGCACGGCCCCTCGCGGAGGACATCACCGTCCTCGCCCAGCGCGCCCGGATCAGCCTCGCCGCCGACGAGCCCGAGCCGCCCGTCCCCCTGGAACAGGGCCCCGGCTCCGTCCTCGGGCTGACACCCCGCGAGGAGGACGTCCTCCGGCTGGTCGCCGTGGGCCGCAGCAACCGCCAGATCGCCGAGGCGCTGTACATCTCGCCCAAGACGGCGAGCGTCCATGTCTCCAACATCCTGGCGAAGCTGGGCGTCTCCGGGCGGGGGGAGGCGGCGGCGGTCGCCCATCGCTTCCGTCTCTTCCCGCCGGAACCGGTCCCCCCGGCGGCATGACGCCGTGTCGGCGCTCAAGTCCTCAAGCGCCCGTGCGCCGCGCCCTGCCGGGCGGGGAGCTGCCGATACTCCGCGCAATGCCACGCCCCGCCCTGCCGGGCAGGGTGTGATTCGGCGCCCGCGCCGCCCGTGGTCGCTCGCGCAGTTCCTCGCGCCCCTGAGCCCCTGCCGTCACGCCCTTCTCGGATACGGGACGCATGGAGGTTCAGGGGCGCCGGACGGGCCCGGGGATGGTCAGCGGATCGAGAGGCGGAGGATCTTGTCGTCGTCCAGGGCGGGAGCCCCGCGGCCGTCGGTCTCGCTGGTGATCAGGAGGAGTTGGGAGCCGCCCGCCGCCAGTACGGTGCGCAGCCGGCCGTGTTCGCCTTCCAGGAATGCCTGGGGCTCCGCGGAGGGGGCCGGTCCGGCGAGCGGGATCCGCCAGAGTCGTTCGCCCCGCAGGCCCGCCATCCAGATGGAACCCTCGGCGAAGGCGATCCCGCTGGGGGACGCCTCCTCCGTCTTCCACTGGGCCACCGGGTCCACGAACGCCGGATCGCCCTTCTTGCCCTCGGCCTTCGGCCAGCCGTAGTTCTTCCCGGGCTGGACGAGGTTCAGCTCGTCCCATGTGTTCTGCCCGAACTCGGCGGCCCACAGCCGCTTGTCGTCGTCCCAGGCGAGGCCCTGCACATTGCGGTGGCCCAGGGAGTACACCAGCGACCCGGGGGTCGGGTTGTCCGGCGCGGGCCGTCCGTCGGGGGTCATCCGGAGGATCTTGCCGCCCAGGGACTCCGGGTCCTGGGAGAGCCCGACCTCGCCGACCTCGCCCGTGCCCGCGTAGAGCATCTTGTCGGGGCCGAAGGCGATCCGTCCGCCGTTGTGGACGACGCCCTTGGGGATGTCCCGCAGGACGGTGTCCGGGGCGCCCAGCTGCTGGCCTGCCGGGCGGCGTTCGTCGTACCGCAGCCGGGCCACGCGATTGTCGGACTCGGTGGTGAAGTACGCGTACACCTGGCGGTCCGAGGCGAAGGACGGCGAGAGCGCGAGGCCCAGCAGTCCGCCCTCGCCGCTGGGGGCGACCCCCGGCACCGAGCCGATCTCCGTGACCTTCCCCGTCTCCGTGTCGACCCGGGAGACCGTCCCCTCGTCGCGCGAACCGACCAGCAGATCGCCGTCCGGCAGGGCGACCGCGCCCCAGGGCGACTTGAGCCCCTTCGCGACCGTCGCGGTCACGGTCGCCGACCCCTTGGCCGGGGGGCCCGTCGGGGACGGGCTCGCGCCGGAGCCCGCCGAGGCGGAGGCGCCCGGGGACGCCGTGCGGTCCCCGAGACCCATTCCGCCACCGGACGACGAGCACGCGGTGCCCGCCGTCAGCACGGCCGCGGCCAGCAGGGCCCTCACACCAGCTCGTCGCACGATTCTCATCCCTTCGACCGGCTCCCGAGGAGCGCGTGACTACCTTTCATACACCGCCCGGGCCGTTCGGGTTCCCGCTCGCCGGGCCGGAGTTCACCGGCGGACGGCCGGAGCGCGCCCCGCCCTGCCCGATCCGTCCGCCGGGCCGCCCGCCCGCCGCTCGTATGCCCGAACCCGAACCCGGACCCGAACCCGCAGCCCCGGCGTCCGTCAGTCCCAGGCGTCCCAGGAGTCCCGGGCCGGGGGCAGCGCCTCGATCTCCGACTCGTCGCGCGCGGTGAGCCGTATCTCCGCCGCCGCCGCGTTCTCCAGCGCCCACTCCTCCCGCTTCGCACCGGGTACGGGGACCACATGGCGGCCCTGGGCCAGTACCCACGCCAGCGCCACCTGCGCCGGGGTCGTCGCCGGGCCGTGCCGGGCCGCGATCCGGCGCAGCCCCGCCACCAGCGGCTGGTTCGCCGCCATCATCTCCGCCGTGAACCGGGGGTGGCGGGCCCGCGGATCGTCCGGCTCGAACCCCCCGCCCGGTGTCAAAGTGCCGGTGAGAAAGCCGCTGCCCAGCGGCATCGCGGCCAGAAAGCCCACCCCGCGCGCCTCGCACCAGGGCACCAGCCGGACCAGCGCCTGCGGCGACCAGACCGAGAGTTCCGCCTGGACGGCGCTGACCGGGAAGACCTGCTGGAGCCCCTCCAGCCGCCGGATCGTTCCGTCATACGGATCCCCGGGCGCGGCCCCGCCGCGCCGGAACGCCCGGACGCCCGTGGCCGCCCCCACCGCGCACACCCCGAGCGCCCGTACCTTTCCCGCCGTGACCAGGTCGGCCATCGCGCCCCAGGTCTCCTCCACCGGCACCTCGGGGTCGGCCCGGTGCAGCTGGTAGAGGTCGATCACATCGGTCTGGAGCCGCCGCAGCGACGCGTCACAGGCCCGGCGGACATAGCCGGGGCGGCCGTTGGCCACCACATGCCCGTCGCCCACCAGCAGTCCGACCTTGGTCGATACGAAGGCGTCCGCGCGCCGCTCCCGCAGCACCCGGCCGATCAGCAGCTCATTGGTGAAGGGCCCGTACATATCAGCGGTGTCCAGCAGGGTGGTGCCCGCGTCCAGTGCCGTGTGCACCGTCCGCTGCGACCGGTCCCCGCGCCGCTGCGACGCGGTGTAACCCCAGCTCATCGGCATACACCCCAGCCCCACCGCGCCCACCCGCAACGCCGCCGCGCCGATCGTCCTGCGCTCCACCCGCCCCTGCCCTCCGCTTCCCCGCGTCCGCCGCCGGACGCCACCAAACTAACCAACTCCGCGGCGTCGTCCCCGCCCGCCGTGCCACCCGGCCGCGCGCGCCCGCCACCGGCACGTTCTAACCTCGTGACCATGACTGCTGATGTGTGGCTGCCCATACCGGCCGACGAGATCGACGGGCTGCCCCCGGCCGCCGAGTCGGGCCTCGTCTACCGCTACTGGGACGGCGGGCCGGACTTCCCGGCCGACCCGGCCGACTGCGTCTTCTACACCGTGCCCTACCTCAAGGGGACGGAGATCGCGGTCCGTCCGTTGCCCGCGATGATCTCCGTACGGGTCGTACAAACACTCACCGCAGGCACCGACCATGTCGAACCCGGGCTCGGAACCCTGCCCTCCGGTGTACGCCTCTGCAACGCCAAGGGGGTCCACGAGGCGTCGACCGCCGAGCTGACACTGGCGCTGATCCTCGCCTCCCTGCGCGGGATCCCCCGCTTCGTCCGGGGCCAGGACACCGAGGAGTGGCACGCGGGCTTCTATCCGGCGCTCGCCGACAAGACCGTGCTGATCATCGGCTACGGATCGATCGGCGCGGCGATCGAGGACCGGCTCGCCCCCTTTGAGTGTGCGCGGGTACTGCGCATCGCGCGCTCCCCCCGCGCCACCGCGCGCGGTCCGGTGCGTCCATTCACCGAAGTCCCCGAACTGCTCCCCGAAGCCGATGTGGTGGTCCTGGCGACGCCGTTGACCGAAACGACGAAGGGGCTGGTGGACGCGGCGTTCCTGGCCCGGATGAAGGACGGGGCGCTGCTGGTGAACGTCGCCCGGGGCCCGGTGGTCGACACCGGCGCGCTGCTCGCCGAACTGACGAGCGGACGGCTGACGGCGGCGCTCGATGTCACCGATCCCGAGCCGCTGCCGCCCGGACATCCGCTGTGGCGGGCCCCCGGGGTGCTGATCAGCCCCCATGTCGGCGGCTCCACCTCGGCGTATCTGCCCCGGGCCCGGCGGCTGCTGGCGGCCCAGCTGACCCGGTTCGCGGCGGGCGAACCCCTTGCCAACGTCATCCTCACCACCTGACGCACTCCCCGTTCACCACCCCGGACACTTCGGTACGCCCCCGGTGCCCGGAACGCCCCGACCGGTGAGAACCCGCCACCCACACCCCTTCCGTACCCACCGCGCTTGACGTCACAGCCGGAAACGCTGCGAAGTCATCCGATCGCCGGGCGCGCCGCGACGCCCTCATGCCGTCACTGTGTGTAGAGGTGCTATGTCCCTGAGTGACGGTGCTGGTGTAAAGTCCCGACTTGGGGGCCGCACCCGCATGGGGTGGTGCAGTGTGACGGCCCGACTGCCGATCGGATTTCGAGGGGGGCGACGGGCGATGTACGGCCAATGGCTACGGACCACGGATCCTGCGCGGCGGGGGCGCCACCGACGGCCCGGGTGGAATGTCCGGGCGCGTTGTTCGCACCCTCCGGGATCAATCATCAGGGGAGCGGTCCGGTGACCGCCGTCAAGGCGCGCCGGACCGCGCCGTCGCCGGGTGGTGGAATCCTCACCCCGCTGCTGCTGGCCGTCGTCTGCTCGGGTTATGCCGTCGGCGCCACGCTCGGCTGGGGTTCGCGCGAACTCGCCCTGATCATGGGCGACTTCGGACTGAGCGCGGCGGCGCTGATCGCCGCGGTCTCCTGTCTCTGCTACGCGCGCCGGATGCCGGCCCGGCTCCGTCCGGCCTGGCTGCTGTTCGCGCTCTCGTCCCTGATGGCGGCGATCGGCAATGCCGTCTGGGGCTGGTACGAGGTGGTGCTGGACGAGCCCGTGCCGAGCCCGTCCGTCGCCGATGTGTTCTTCCTCTGCTTCGCGCCGCCCGCGATCGTCGGGCTCCTGGTGCTGGCGAAGCGGCCGGTGAGCCGGGCCGGGTGGGTCTGTCTGGCCCTCGACTCCTGGCTGATCGGCGGCTCCCTGCTGACCCTCTCCTGGAGTCTGGCGCTCGCCCACACGGCCAACGCCCAGGGCCGCAGCGTGGCGCCCGCGGCGCTCTCACTGGCCTATCCGATGCTGGACATCGTGCTGGTCAGCATGGTGCTGGCGCTGCACCTGCGACGGTTCGGCGGGCATCGCTCCGCGGTGAACACGGCCGTCGCGGCGCTCGCGCTCACGGTGGTCTCGGACGCGCTCTTCACCTCCCCGCTGCTGCGGGAGAACTACAGCTCGGGCCAGCTGCTGGACGCGGGCTGGTTCGCCGGTTCGCTGCTGCTGGCCTACGCCCCCTGGGGCGCCCGCAGACCCCCCGAGCCCGTCCGCCCGCCGCGACAGCCCGGACGGCCGGTCGCGGGCTCCCTCCCGGCGCTCACGCCCTATCTGGCCGCCGCCGTCTGCACGCTGGGGATCCTCTTCCACGTGGTGGAGGGCCGCCGGGTCGACCTGTTCGTGGTCCTCACCGCCTGTACGGTCGTCCTGGCCCTGGTCGTCCGGCAGGGGATCATGCTCCAGGACAACATGGCTCTCACCGACGAACTGGCGGAGAAGGAGAACCACTTCCGCTCCCTCGTCCAGGGGTCCAGCGATGTGATCATGATCGCCGCGCCGTCCGGGATACTGCGGTACGTCAGTCCCGCCGCGTCCGGTGTCTACGGCCGGGACGCCGAGGAGCTGACCGGCTCCGAACTGGCCTGTCTCGTCCATCCGCAGGACCTGGGGCGGGTCGTCCACGAGGTGCGGCGATTCCTGGCCGCCTCCCCGGCGGACGAGCCCACCACCCGGATCGAGTGCCGGTTCCGCTCCGGCGACGGCGAGTGGCTCAATGTGGAGTCCGTCGTCAACCGCCATCAGGGCGGGCTGATCTTCAACAGCCGGGACGTCACCGAACGGGTCAGACTCCAGGCCCAGCTCCAGCACAGCGCCGAACACGATCCGCTGACCGATCTGCCCAACCGGGCCCTCTTCACCGAGCGGGTCCACCGGGCCATCGGCGGTCGGCGGGCCCCCGACATCGGTACGGCCGTGCTCTTCATCGATCTCGACGGCTTCAAGGGCGTCAACGACCGGCTCGGCCACCAGGCGGGTGACGAACTGCTGATCGCCGCGGCCGGACGGCTCGCCGAGTCCGTCCGGTCCGGCGACACCGCGGCCCGGCTGGGGGGCGACGAGTTCGCCGCCCTCATCCTCGGCGACGGCACCCGCGACCGGGCGTCCCGCGAGGCCCAGGTGGTGGAGATCGCCGACCGGCTGCGGCTCACCCTCTCCCAGCCGTACCGGATCGACGGCCAGGACGTCCGGGTCGCCGCCTCCATCGGCGTCGCCTTCGCCGAGCCCGGGATCAGTCCCTCCGGGCTGATGCGCAACGCCGACCTCGCCATGTACCGGGCCAAGGCCGCGGGCAAGGACCGGGTCGAGCTGTACGCCCCTCAGATGCAGGCCGAGGTGGTCCGCCGGACGGAACTCGCCGCCCGGCTGCGTACGGCGCTCCACGAGGGCGAGTTCGCCCTGCTCCACCAGCCCGTGGTCAATCTCGCCAGCGGCCGGATCGACGCGGTCTCCGCCCAGGCCCGCTGGCGCTCCGCCCATGGCATCCTCTTCACCCCCGCCGAGTTCCTGCGGGTCTCCGGCGACGGCGACCGGGCGGACGAACTGGGCCGCTGGCTGCTGGACGAGGCCGTGGCGCAGGCCGCCGAGCGCGGCAGACGCGGCCACCACGTCCCGGTGACGGTACGGGTCTCCACCCGCAGGCTGCTGGACCGGTCCCTGCCACCCGGCAGCGTCGAGCGGCTGCTGGCCCGGCACGGACTGTCCTCGGGGGCGCTCACCATCGAGCTGTCCGACCACGACCCCCGGATCCATCAGGACACCCGGGCGTCCCTGGACGAGCTGGAGCAGCGGCTGATGGCGCTGCGCAGAATCGGCGTCCGGATCGCCCTGGACGGCTTCGGCGGCGGCTATGCCGCCATGGGCGCGCTCCGGCGGCTTCCGCTGGACGTACTGAAGCTGGACCGGGGGCTGGTCGACGGGATCGTGGAGTCCTCCCGGCAGTACAAGATCACCAGCGGGCTGCTGGCGATCGCGGGCGACCTCGGTATGGAGTCCGTAGCCGAGGGGGTGGACCTGCCCGAGCAGGTGCTCGCCCTGCGGGCGATGGGCTGCACCCATGGCCAGGGGGCCGCCTTCGCGGGCGCCCTGGACGAGTACCGGCTGCGCCGCGCCCTGGTCAGGGACGACTATCCGGTGACGGGGGAGATCGCTCTGCCCGCCCTGACGGGGGGCGCGGCCGGTGGCTCGTTCCGGCTGCGCAACGGCTCACATAATGAGACGCGCGTCCCACCGGCTTGACAGTGACAGCGCGTCGGGGGGAGGGTCAATGCCATGCGCACCCGAATTCTCGTACTTGGACAGCGCGTCGGCTGAGCGGGTTTCCCACCAGGATCCCGCAGACTCCTCCCGACGCGCTCCCCTCGCTTGCCTCACGGCACGAGGGGTTTTTTGTTGCACCGGCACCGGGCGGCGAACCGGAGCCAAGCGGCAGAAAACCGCTCGAACTCCCTGGAAGACTCCCTAGCCTTCCGCAGTATCAGCAGCACCCGCAGTCCCCCTCCGCGAACCCTCTGCTTCGAGAAGAGAATGCCGATGACCGAGCAGGCCACCGGGGCCCATCATCCCCAGCCGCGCGCCCGTACGGGCGGAGCGCCGACCGTCGCGGTCGAGCACGTCACAGGTGCGCAGTCCCTCATCCGCTCGCTCGAGGAAGTCGGCGCCGACACCGTGTTCGGCATCCCCGGCGGGGCCATCCTCCCGGCCTACGACCCGATGATGGACTCCACCAAGGTGCGCCACGTCCTGGTCCGCCACGAGCAGGGCGCTGGCCACGCGGCCACCGGATACGCCCAGGCCACCGGCAAGGTCGGGGTCTGCATGGCCACCTCGGGCCCGGGGGCGACCAATCTGGTCACCCCGATCGCGGACGCGCATATGGACTCGGTGCCGCTGGTCGCGATCACCGGTCAGGTGGCCTCCCACGCCATCGGTACGGACGCCTTCCAGGAGGCGGACATCGTCGGCATCACCATGCCGATCACCAAGCACAACTTCCTGGTCACCAAGGCCGAGGACATCCCGCGGACGATCGCCGAGGCGTTCCACATCGCCGCCACCGGCCGCCCGGGACCCGTCCTGGTCGACATCGCCAAGGACGCCCTCCAGGCCCGGACCACCTTCAGCTGGCCGCCCACCCAGGACCTGCCCGGCTACCGCCCGGTGACCAAGCCGCACGCCAAGCAGATCCGGGAGGCCGCCCGGCTGATCACCGAGGCCAAGCGGCCGGTGCTCTATGTCGGCGGCGGGGTCATCAAGGCCCGTGCCACCGCCGAGCTGAAGGTCCTCGCCGAGCTGACCGGGGCGCCGGTCACGACCACCCTGATGGCCCTCGGCTCCTTCCCCGACAGCCATCAGCTCCATGTCGGCATGCCGGGCATGCACGGCTCGGTCACCGCCGTCACCGCGCTCCAGAAGGCGGATCTGATCGTCGCCCTCGGCGCCCGCTTCGACGACCGGGTCACCGGCAAGCTGGACAGCTTCGCCCCGTACGCCAAGATCGTCCACGCGGACATCGACCCGGCCGAGATCGGCAAGAACCGGACCGCCGACGTCCCGATCGTCGGCGACGCCCGCGAGGTCATCGCCGATCTGGTCCAGGCGGTGCAGGCCGAGCACAGCGAGGGCCGCCGCGGCGACTACTCCGCCTGGTGGAAGGACCTCAACCGCTGGCGGGACACCTACCCCCTGGGCTACGAGCAGCCCGGTAACGGCAGCCTCGCCCCGCAGCAGGTGATCGAGCGGATCGGCCGGCTGGCCCCGGCGGACACCATCTACGCGGCCGGAGTCGGCCAGCACCAGATGTGGGCCGCCCACTTCATCCAGTACGAGCAGCCCGCGACCTGGCTCAACTCCGGCGGCGCCGGAACCATGGGCTACGCCGTCCCGGCCGCCATGGGCGCCAAGGCCGGGGCCCCCGACCGTACGGTCTGGGCCATCGACGGCGACGGCTGCTTCCAGATGACCAATCAGGAACTGACCACCTGCGCCCTGAACAACATCCCGATCAAGGTCGCCATCATCAACAACGGCGCCCTCGGCATGGTCCGGCAGTGGCAGACCCTCTTCTACAACCAGCGCTACTCCAACACCGTGCTGCACTCCGGCCCCGACGCCGCCGGTGACGCGCCGAGCGCCGGTACCCGCGTCCCGGACTTCGTCAAGCTCTCCGAGGCCATGGGCTGTTACGCCCTGCGCTGCGAGTCCCCCGAGGACCTGGACCGGGTGATCGCCGAGGCCAACTCCATCAACGACCGGCCGGTCGTGGTCGACTTCATCGTCCACGAGGACGCCATGGTCTGGCCGATGGTCGCGGCCGGCACCTCCAACGACGAAGTCATGGCCGCCCGCGGGGTCCGCCCCGACTTCGGCGACGGCGAAGACGACTGAGCGAGCAGAGAGAGACGGAAGACCCACCCATGTCAACCAAGCACACGCTCTCCGTCCTGGTGGAGAACACCCCGGGCATCCTCGCCCGGATCGCCGCCCTGTTCTCCCGCCGCGGCTTCAACATCGACTCGCTCGCCGTCGGTGTCACCGAGCACCCCGACATCTCCCGGATCACCATCGTGGTCAATGTCGACGAGCTTCCGCTGGAGCAGGTCACCAAGCAGCTCAACAAGCTGGTCAATGTGCTGAAGATCGTCGAGCTGGAACCCAGCGCCGCGATCCAGCGCGAACTGGTCCTGGTGAAGGTCCGGGCGGACAACGAGACCCGGTCCCAGATCGTCGAGATCGTCCAGCTCTTCCGCGCCAAGACCGTGGACGTCGCACCCGAGGCCGTGACCATCGAGGCCACCGGGTCCAGCGACAAGCTGGAGGCGATGCTCCGGATGCTGGAGCCCTTCGGCATCAAGGAGCTGGTCCAGTCCGGCACGATCGCCATAGGGCGCGGCGCCCGGTCCATCACGGACCGGTCCCTGCGGGCCCTGGACCGCTCGGCCTGATCCCCGGCCGGGGGCCCCGCCCCCGGCCCGTACCACCCCGGTTCCGCGCCCGTATCGCGAGACCCCCCGTCAGCCCTTCCCCTCCCCGCCGTACGGTGGGACGCACCATCAGCACTCAAGGAGATATCCCAGTGGCCGAGCTGTTCTACGACGACGATGCCGACCTCTCCATCATCCAGAACCGCAAGGTCGCGGTCATCGGCTACGGCAGCCAGGGCCACGCCCACGCGCTGTCGCTCCGGGACTCCGGTGTCGACGTCCGTGTCGGTCTGCACGAGGGCTCCAAGTCCAAGGCCAAGGCCGAGGAGCAGGGCCTGCGCGTGGTGACGCCCGCCGAGGCCGCCGCCGAGGCCGACGTCATCATGATCCTGGTGCCGGACCCGATCCAGGCCCAGGTCTACGAGGAGTCCATCGCCTCGAACCTGAAGGACGGCGACGCCCTCTTCTTCGGCCACGGCCTGAACATCCGCTTCGGCTTCATCAAGCCCCCGGCCGGGGTCGACGTCGCCATGGTCGCCCCGAAGGGCCCGGGCCACCTGGTCCGCCGCCAGTACGAGGAGGGCCGCGGCGTCCCGTGTATCGCCGCGGTCGAGCAGGACGCCTCCGGCAAGGCGTTCGAGCTGGCGCTCTCGTACGCCAAGGGCATCGGCGGCACCCGGGCCGGGGTCATCAAGACCACCTTCACCGAGGAGACCGAGACCGACCTCTTCGGTGAGCAGGCGGTGCTCTGCGGCGGTACGGCGGCCCTGGTCAAGGCGGGCTTCGAGACCCTGGTCGAGGCCGGTTACCAGCCGGAGATCGCCTACTTCGAGTGCCTCCACGAGCTGAAGCTGATCGTCGACCTGATGTACGAGGGCGGCCTGGAGAAGATGCGCTGGTCGGTCTCCGAGACCGCCGAGTGGGGCGACTACGTCACCGGCCCGCGGATCATCACCGACCAGACCAAGGCGGAGATGAAGAAGGTCCTCACCGAGATCCAGGACGGCACCTTCGCCAAGAACTGGATGGACGAGTACCACGGCGGTCTGAAGAAGTACCAGGAGTACAAGACGCAGGACGAGAACCACCTGCTGGAGACCACGGGCAAGGAGCTGCGGAAGCTCATGAGCTGGGTCGACAACGACGAGGCGTGAGCCGCGGGCGGAGGGCCGGAGGCGCCCGGGAGGACATCCCGGGGGCTCCGGCCCTCCGTCGTCACCGGTACCCGCCGGTTCGGCGGCCTCGGACGGGTGATCCTGCCGCGAAGGCGCATGACTCCCCCCGGGGCGGCACTACACTTCTCAACAACACGCGTCAGGCCCACAACGTCGTGCGTCTTCCACGCGGCTAGCCCCTCCACCGCCTGCGGCCGTCGGGACGGCCGACTCCCGCGGGGCCCTTCGGGCACCGCCGGGACCCCTTGGACTTGTGAGGACTCACGTGAGCGCTGAGCTTGCCCGTAAACCTGTCGTACTCATCGCCGAAGAGCTGTCTCCCGCCACCGTGGACGCGCTCGGTCCGGACTTCGAGATCCGGCACTGCAACGGCGCGGACCGCGCGGCCCTGCTGCCCGCGATCGCCGATGTGGACGCGATCCTGGTCCGTTCGGCGACCAAGGTGGACGCCGAGGCCATCGCCGCCGCGAAGAAGCTGAGGGTGGTCGCCCGCGCCGGGGTCGGTCTGGACAATGTCGACGTCTCCGCCGCCACCAAGGCCGGTGTGATGGTGGTCAACGCGCCCACCTCGAACATCGTCACCGCCGCCGAGCTGGCCTGCGGTCTGCTGATCGCCACCGCCCGCAATATCCCGCAGGCCAACACGGCGCTGAAGAACGGCGAGTGGAAGCGCTCCAAGTACACCGGTGTCGAGCTGGCCGAGAAGACCCTGGGCGTCGTCGGCCTCGGCCGGATCGGTGTCCTGGTCGCCCAGCGGATGTCCGCGTTCGGGATGAAGATCGTGGCGTACGACCCCTATGTGCAGCCGGCCCGTGCCGCGCAGATGGGGGTGAAGCTGCTCTCCCTGGACGAGCTGCTGGAGGTCGCCGACTTCATCACCGTCCATCTGCCGAAGACCCCGGAGACCCTGGGGCTCATCGGCGACGAGGCGCTGCACAAGGTGAAGCCGACCGTCCGGATCGTCAACGCCGCGCGTGGCGGGATCGTCGACGAGGAGGCGCTGGCCTCGGCGCTCAAGGAGGGCCGGGTCGCGGGCGCGGGCCTCGACGTCTACGCCAAGGAGCCGTGCACGGACTCCCCGCTGTTCCAGTTCGACCAGGTGGTCTGTACCCCGCATCTGGGCGCCTCCACGGACGAGGCGCAGGAGAAGGCCGGGATCGCGGTGGCCCGTTCGGTCCGGCTGGCGCTCGCCGGTGAGCTGGTGCCGGACGCGGTCAACGTCCAGGGCGGCGTGATCGCCGAGGACGTCAAGCCGGGGCTGCCGCTGGCCGAGCGGCTCGGCCGGATCTTCACCGCCCTGGCGGGCGAGGTCGCGGTCCGGCTCGATGTCGAGGTGTACGGCGAGATCACCCAGCACGATGTCAAGGTGCTGGAACTCTCCGCGCTCAAGGGTGTCTTCGAGGACGTCGTCGACGAGACCGTGTCGTATGTCAACGCCCCGCTGTTCGCCCAGGAGCGGGGGGTCGAGGTCCGGCTGACGACCAGCTCGGAGTCGCCGGACCACCGCAATGTGGTCACCGTGCGCGGCACGCTCGGCGGCGGCGAGGAGATCGCGGTCTCCGGCACGCTGGCCGGTCCGAAGAACGTCCAGAAGATCGTCGGTATCGGCGACCACGACGTGGATCTGGCCCTCGCCGACCACATGCTGGTCCTGCGGTACGAGGACCGGCCCGGTGTGGTCGGTACGGTCGGCCGGATCCTGGGCGAGGCCGGGCTGAACATCGCCGGGATGCAGGTCTCGCGGGCCGAGGAGGGCGGCGAGGCGCTGGTCGTACTCACCGTCGACGGTTCGGTGCCGCAGCCCGTGGTCACCGAGATCGCGGAGGAGATCGGCGCGGCCTCGGCCCGTTCGGTCGACCTGTCCGACTGATCCGGCTGATCCCGCCGGCCGGGTCGATCCCCTCGACCCGGTCAGGTCGGCAGCGGTCTTTCCACCTCCGGGCCCGGCTCGCCTGAAACGAGCCGGGCCCGGACGCGTTCTCACGATCGGGGTTCAGGGGCGGGCGGCCGGTTCGGGTACGGCGTCCGGGCCCGGGCTCTCGTGCCGGGGAGTCCGCTCCCGGCCCAGCAGCACCACGGCGAGTACGGCGGCGCAGACCATCAGCCCGGCCGTGCTCAGGGCCGCCAGCCGCATCCCGTCCACGAAGGCGTCCCGGGCGGCGGTCAGCAGCGGTCCGCCCAGTTCGGCGGGGAGCCGCCCGGCGACGGCCACCGCGCCGCCGAGGGTCTCCCGGGCGGTCTCCGCCGCTCCCGGGGGCAGCCCGTCAGGGGCGGTCCCCTCGACACCGGCGCGATAGGCCGCCGTACCGATCGAACCGAGAACGGCCATCCCGAGGGCGCCGCCGAACTCGGTCGCGGTCTCCAGCAGCGACGCCGCGGCCCCCGCCTTGTCCGGCGGCGCGGCCGACAGCGCCCGGTCGTTCATCAGCGCCAGTACGGAGACCAGGCCGGACCCGGTGACCGAGGTACTGACCAGGACCAGGGCCAGTTGGTCCGTACCGGCGAGGGAGAGGGCGGCGAAGCCGGACGCCGCGAGCAGGAAGGCGCCGCAGACGACGGCCCGCCGGGGGAGGTGCCGGGCGAGCGCCCCGGCGGCAGGGGCGGCGGCGCCGACGGGCACCGCCGGTACGACGCTCCACAGCGCCGCCTCCAAAGGGCCCAGGCCGAGCACCGACTGCAGATACTGGGTGGTGAAGTAGGCCGTTCCCATCAGGGCGAAGACCCCGGTCAGCAGCAGGGCGGCGCTCCGTCCGAAGATCCGGTCTACGAAGAGGTCCCGGCTGATCATGGCGTCCCGGCGGGTGCGCTGCCGGTGGACGAAGAGCGCGCCGACGGCCGTACCGGCGAACAGGCAGAGCACGGCGGCCGGTTCGGGTCCTTCGGCGGCGATCTCCTTGAGCCCGTAGACGGCCGGGAGGACCGAGCCCGCCGACAGCAGCACGCTCGGCAGATCGAAGGGGCCGGGCGCGGGGTCCTTCGACTCCGGTACGAGTACGGGCGCGAGGACCAGCAGCAGCGCCATCGCCGGGACGTTCACCAGGAAGACGGAGCCCCACCAGAAGCGCTCCAGCAGCACCCCGCCCAGGACGGAGCCGAGCGCCACGCCGGTGGCCAGGGTGCTGGACCAGATACCGATCGCGAGGGTCCGCTGCCGGGCGTCCCGGAAGAGGGTGCGGACCAGGGCCATGGTGCTCGGCATCAGGGTGGCGCCGCCGATGCCGAGCAGGACCCGGGCCGCGATCAGGGTCTCGGCGGTGTCGGCGTAGGCGGCCAGTACGGAGGCGGCGCCGAACGCGGCGGCCCCGGCCATCAGCAGTCTGCGGCGGCCGATCCGGTCGCCGAGCGACCCCATGGTGAGCAGCAGTCCGGCGAGGGCGAAGGCGTAGCTGTCCAGGATCCACAGCTGCTGGGCGCCGTCGGGGTCCAGTTCGCGGTTGATCGCGGGGATCGCGAAGTAGAGGACGGAGACGTCCATCGAGACCAGGAGCAGGGGGAGGAGCAGGACGACGAAGGCGGTCCATTCGCGTCGGCCAGCCCGTGGCTCCCCCGCGGCGGCGGGTGAGTTCGGCATGGAGGGGACCATACAAGCGTCTTAAACATATGTCTATGACGCTCGTATAGATTCTGTACGTCCGTATGGGACGAACGTCTGGGACGGTTGTCCCAGCGGGGTCCTGCGGGCCGTTCGGGCGGCGGTACCCTGCCGGGCATGGGACATCGTGAGGATCTGCTCGAAGGTGCCAAGCGCTGCCTGCTGGAGAAGGGGTACGCGCGGACCACCGCACGCGACGTCGTCGCCGCGTCCGGGACGAATCTCGCCTCCATCGGCTACCACTACGGCTCCAAGGAAGCGCTGTTGCAGGCCGCGTTCCTCGCACTGATGGAAGCCTGGGGCGACTCGGTGGACCGGCCCGCCGACGCGGCCGGACTGCCCGGGACCGGACCCGAGCGGTTCGAAGCGGTCTGGGAGCGGGTCGTCGCCGGGTTCCCCGCCCATCGCGCGCTGTGGAAGCTCCAGATCGAGGTGGTGGCCCGGCTCGACGAGGACGAGAAGCTGGCCGAGGCGGTACGCGGCTGGCAGGTACGCGGCCGGGACGAGCTGGCCCAGCTCTTCGGCGGGATCGACGCCAAGGGCGACCCCGACCGCGCCCGGGGCGCCGGACTCCTCGCCCAGGCGCTGGTGGCGGGTGTGATGACCCAGTGGCTGGTGGACCCGGACACGGCCCCCACGGCGGACGATCTGGCGGAGGGCCTGAAGGCGCTGGCGGGTATCGGGACGTAGCCGCCGCGCCCGGCGGCGTACGGCCCCGCTCGGAGACGTACCGGCGGACGTACGCCTAGGGCGTGTTGCGAAAGTCCCGCCTGGCCCGCGACGCCCGGCACGCACACTCTCCCCCGTAGCCCTTCGGGCACGGGGGTGCCCCCAGCGTTGCCGGGATCGCCCAAGTACGTCCAGTACGAGGGCGACCGCCCCCTGGCTTCGCCGGGGGGACCCCCACCGCCATCGCGATTGCACGCACCGGACGCCGCGGGCCCCGCCCTTCGGGCGGACGGCGCTACTTTCGAAACACGCCCTACGGGCTCACCGGCCGCCGCGGCTACAGCCGGGCCGTCTTCAGCGCCATGTGCAGCAGCAGCCGGTCCTCGCCGTCCGCCAGGTCGAGACCGGTGAGCTGCTCCACCCGGGACAGCCGGTAGTAGAGGGTCTGCCGGTGGATCCCGAGCGCGGCGGCCGTCCGGCTCGCCTGGCCCGCGTGGTCGAGGAAGACCTCGGCGGTCCTGGCCAGCTCCCGGTGGGCCGGGGCGAGCAGCGGCCGGACCGCCGGGTCGTCGGCCGCCGGGCCGTCCGCGAGCGCCGTGAGCATCCGGTACGGGCCGATCTCCCGCCACTCGGTGATCTTCGGGGCCCCGGGCCGGGCGAGGGCCGCGCGGGCCGCCGAGGTCGCCTCGTACCAGGCGGCGCCCAGCCCGGTCAGCCCGCTGCGCGGGGCCGCGACCCCTGCCGCCGGGGCGGGCGCGGCGGCCGGGGGAGTACGCCCGCGGGAGCCGCCGGGCGCCCCGGAGGGCCCCGGGCCCCGGGCCGGGTCCGTACCCGGGCCCGTACCCGCGCCGCCCGTCAGCTGCTCCGCGACGGCCAGCGCCGGTCCCGTGGCATCGCCGGAGCGGAGCCGTACCAGCGCCGCGAGGACCCGGGACGACGGCCCCTCGCCGGTCTCGTCGCCGTCGCCGGGGGCCGTACGGGACACCGGCGACGGGGCCCACGGCACGGTCAGGGTGCAGAGGGCGGCGACCGACGGCAGCGACCGGGCCGACGGCGCGTCCGGCGACGGCCAGGGCGCCACACAGACCACCGCGTGCGGCCCGTCCGCGGACCGGCCCACTCCGCCCAGGGCCGTCCGGAGCGCCGCCACCGCCATGTCGTACTGCCAGCCGCGTTCCGCCGTCAGCGCCGCCCGCAGCTCCCGGGCCACATCCGTATCGGCCCGCTCCTCGTCCGCCAGCAGGGTGCCGATCCGGGCGGCCACCTCCATCGCCGCCGCCAGCTGCTCGTCGGTCGGGCCGGGGGTGCTGTCCAGCAGCCAGACGTAGCCGAGGACCACACCCCGATGGCGTACGGGCAGGCAGATCCGGTCCCGGTAGACCCCCGCGTCCGGGGCGGCCGGGATCCGGACCGGTCCGGTCGCCCGGGTGATCCCGAACCCCTCGAACCAGGCCCGGACCGCGGGGGTGGAGCGGCGGGTCAGGATCGAGCGGGTACGGACCGGGTCGAGCTGGGTCTCGTCGAAGGCGCTGTCGTCGTCCTGGGCGCCGAAGGCGATCAGGCCGAAGTCGCGGTTCTCCAGCGTCGCCGGGGCCGCCAGCAGTGCCGAGATCTCGTCGACGAGGTCCTGGTAATCGCCCTTCACCCGGACATTCTGGCACGCCGCGGCCCGGCCTTCAGACAAATGTCTGAGATCCCGGCCACGGATGCGTGACAGCTGTCGATGGCCGAGGATCGGAGCGATCCTTAGATTTCACGGTGGTTCCTCGTGCCGTTCCGGATCGACTTCCCCGCGATCCGGGCGGCCTGCTCGTACATCATCCGTGGAGGTCCCCGTGCTGGGTCCCGTGATTCTCGCCGCGTCGCGCAGCGACAAGATGCGCCGTGTCATCTCGGCCGCTCCGGTCACCAAGCCGGTGGTCAATCGCTTCATCGCAGGCGAGAACGTCGACGAGACGGTCCCCGTCGTCGTCGAAACGGCCGCCAGGGGCCTGGAGGTCACCCTCGACGTCCTCGGTGAGGACATCACCGACCCGGCGGAGGCGCTGCGCGCCCGGGACGCCTATCTGGAACTGATCGAGGCGCTGAAGCCGCTCGGCCTCGGCGAGCGCGCCGAGATGTCGGTGAAGCTGTCGTCCTTCGGCCAGGCGCTGCCCGGCGGCCACGACCTGGCCCTGCGGAACGTCACCCCGGTCGTCGAGGCGGCCACCGAGATCGGCACCACGGTCACCCTGGACATGGAGGACCACACCACGGTCGACTCCACCCTGGCGATCCACGCCGATCTGCGCGAGCGCTTCCCCCGGACCGGCGCCGTCGTCCAGTCGTACCTCTTCCGCACCGAGGACGACTGCCGGATGCTCGCCGAGGCCGGTTCCCGGGTCCGGCTGGTCAAGGGCGCCTACAAGGAGCCCGCGACCGTCGCCTACCAGGACAAGGCCGAGGTCGACAAGGCGTACATCCGCTGCCTGCGGATCCTGATGGAGGGCGAGGGGTACCCGATGATCGGGTCCCACGACCCGCGCATCATCTCCATCACCCAGGAGCTGGCCCGCCGGGCGGGCCGCAAGCTCGACGACTACGAGTTCCAGATGCTGTACGGCATCCGCGAGGCCGAGCAGGCGCGACTGGCCGCCGAGGGCCACCGGATGCGGGTGTACATCGCCTACGGCACCGACTGGTACGGCTACTTCATGCGCCGGCTCGCCGAGCGCCCCGCCAACCTGGCGTTCTTCCTCCGCTCCCTCGCCACCCGCGGCTGACCGAGCCCCCGAACCACGCACGCCACGAACGAAGGAGAGTCGGCACCCATGGACGCTGTCACCCAGGTCCCCGCGCCGGTCAACGAGCCGGTCCACTCCTACGCGCCCGGCAGCCCCGAGCGCGCCCGCCTGGAGGCGAAGCTCAAGGAGCTGGCCGAGAACCCGATCGAGCTGCCGATGACTATCGGCGGCGAGCGCCGGATGGGCGGCGGCGAGCGGGTCGACGTCGTCCAGCCGCACAACCACCGGGCCGTCATCGGCACCTTCGCCGGGGCCACCGAGCAGGACGCCCGGGACGCCGTCGACGCGGCCCTGGCCGCCGCCCCGGCCTGGCGCGCGATGTCCTTCGACGACCGTGCCGCGATCATCCTGCGGGCCGCCGAGCTGCTGGCCGGACCGTGGCGCGAGACGCTGGCCGCCTCCACCATGCTGGGCCAGTCCAAGACCGCCCAGCAGGCCGAGATCGACACGCCGTGCGAGCTGGTCGACTTCTGGCGGTTCAATGTCGCCTACGCCCGCGACCTGCTGGCCGAGCAGCCCCCGGCGAACTCGCCGGGCGTCTGGAACCGGCTGGACCACCGGCCGCTGGAGGGCTTCGTCTACGCGATCACGCCCTTCAACTTCACCGCCATCGCGGGCAACCTGCCCACCGCCCCCGCCCTGATGGGCAATGTGGTGGTCTGGAAGCCGTCCCCGACCCAGACCCACGCCGCCGTGCTGCTGATGCGGCTGCTGGAGGAGGCCGGGCTGCCCAAGGGCGTCATCAACCTGGTCACCGGTGACGGCATCGCCGTCTCCGAGGTCGCGCTGAACCACCCCGACCTCGCCGGGATCCACTTCACCGGCTCGACCCGCACCTTCCAGCACCTGTGGAAGACGGTCGGCAACAACATCGAGAAGTACCGCTCCTACCCGCGGATCGTCGGCGAGACCGGCGGCAAGGACTTCGTCGTCGCCCACCCGAGCGCCGACCGCGCGATCCTGAAGACGGCGCTGACCCGCGGTTCCTTCGAGTTCCAGGGCCAGAAGTGCTCGGCCACCTCCCGGGCGTACATCCCCGCCTCGATCTGGGACTCCGGCTTCAAGGAGGAGTTCGCGGCCGAGGTCGACGGGATCGCCATGGGCGACGTCACCGAGCTGTCGCACTTCATCGGCGCCGTGATCGACGACCGCGCCTTCGCCAAGAACAAGGCCGCGATCGACCGCGCCGCCGCCGACCCGACCTGCGAGATCATCGCCGGTGGTACTTACGACGACTCGGTCGGCTACTTCGTCCGCCCGACGGTCATCCGCTGCACCGACCCGGGCAACGAGGTCTTCACGGACGAGTACTTCGGCCCGATCCTCGCGGTCTACGTCTACGACGACGAGTCGGCCGAGGGCTACGACGCCATGCTGGACCAGATGGAGTCGGTGTCCGCGTACGCCCTGACGGGCTCGGTCATCGCCAACGACCGCGCCGCCGCCGCGCACACGATGGAGAAGCTGCGGTACGCCGCGGGCAACTTCTACATCAACGACAAGTCGACCGGTGCCGTCGTCGGCCAGCAGCCCTTCGGCGGCGGGCGCGCCTCCGGCACCAACGACAAGGCGGGCGCCCCGCAGAACCTGATGCGCTGGACGCTGACCCGCGCCATCAAGGAGACGCTGGTACCGCCGACCGAGTACGGCTACCCGCACATGGGCTGATCCCGTACGGGCCCGACCGGGCCCCGGGAAGCCCCGCAGACACCGCCCCCGCTCCGGCCCCCACGCCGGAACGGGGGCGGTTTCCATTCCCGGGGCGTACGGCCCCGGGCGGCCCCGGGCGTACGGAGTCGTACGCGCGGGGCCGGGCCGGTCAGTCCGTACGGGGGGACTCCGCGAGGCGCTTGATCGTGGTCAGCCGGGAGTCCCAGTCCGAGGCGACCCGGGCCATCCAGCGGGCCGCCTCCTCCAGCCGGGCGGGCAGCACCGTGTACCGGGTCTCCCGCCCGGCCCGCCGCCCGCCGACCAGACCGGCCCGGGACAGGATCCCCAGATGCTTGACGATCGCCTGCCTGCTGACCGGGAGTTCGGCCGCCAGGACGGTGGCCGTGGCGCTGCCGTGGTCGGCCAGACCGTCGAGGATCCGGCGGCGGGTGGGGTCCGCCAGCGCCGACAGCACCTCGGACATGGCGTCCGCCGTCTCCGTGGTCCCGGTCGTGGTCCCGGCCGGGCGGGATCCGGGACCGGCCGGGCTGCCGCTGCCTCCAGTCATACGGTGATTCTCACCCGTCCGTCCCGGCGTCCGGGCACTCGCCCCCGGTCACACCCTCGGTGCTCCCGGTCTCCGCGTAATTCTTGATGTTGACGACCTGGCCCGCCCAGCCGCCGTCATGGCTCTCGTACGACGCCGTTTCCAGCCGCTCCGCCGGGATCGAGAGACCCGCGAACCCGGTCTCCACGACCCGGAGCAGTGTGCCGTCCCCGGCCGGGGCGAGGGTGAACTCCACCAGGGTCGAGTTCTTCTCGGTGGCGGGCTCGTCCGGATAGGCCGAGGCCCAGCGGTAGGCGAACCGGCGCGGCGGCTCGACGGTCACGATGGTGGTCGGGAACCGCCCGTACTCCCCGTGGTCCAGGAGCATCGTCCCGCCCGGCCGCAGATCCACCGGCGCCGGATCGCCCTGCCCGAACCACTTCCCTACGTGCACGGGCTCGGTGAGCACCGTCCAGACGCGCTCCGGCGACGCGTCGATCACGATCTCCTTCTCGATCCGGTCCCGCTCGGGGCCGGTGGCGGACGTCTCGGTCATGGCGATGCCTCCTGTCGAACAGTCTCACTGACGTGCTACCTCATGGTTGCACTTTCTAGAGAGTGGCGCAACCAATCGATTGCGCGTGTCGGGATGCGGTGCCGCGATCCGGCCCGGCTGTGGAGTACCGGACAACGTGCCGTAATCCCAGGAACCGGGCGGGGGGCGGTGGTTGACTTGGAGGGTGTTCGTCCTCCTGCCCGGAACCGGACTGGTGCTCCCGCATCACGCGGGCACCCTGCGGTTCGGCATGAGCGGCTACGCGGCGCAGTGGGCCGTCTCGATGCTCTGCGAAGTCCGGATCGGCGCCGTCGCCGGGACCGCGTGGGCCTTCACCGGCGAGTATCTGGGGCTGACCCTCAGCGTCTGGGGCGCGGCGGACGGGCCGCGCGCCGGGGGAGTCGGCTATGTCCAGCTCGCCCGGGGCACGGACGCGACGGGCGGGGAGCCCACCGGGCCCGCCCTGGTCCCGGTGGTGCATCAGGGCGTCGACCTCTTCGGACGGCCGAGGGCCGAGGTGGTGCCGTATCTGCCGGGCGCGGCCCGGGTGGACCACGGTCTGGGACGCTCCGGCGGCTATGTCCAGGCCATCGGGCTCCGCTGCCCCGGCTGGTGCGTCCCGGTCGTCGGCTGAGCCGTACGGCCCGAGGATCCGGTTCGTCCCGGCCACGGGCATGAGGGCCTGGCCCGTCCCGGCCACGGGCCCGCTGGTCCGGTACTTCCCGGGCGACGGACGCGCCCCGCGAGGCCAGGGCGCTCCGGGGCGTACCCGGGGCGCCGGGCCGCTCCGGAGGGGCGGGATCGAGCCGGACGGCGCGCGGCCGGAGCGGAAAATCGCGGCCGGACCGCGGGTTTCTTGTCAGGCTGCTGCCATGCCGATCACGCCTGACGCCCTGTCCGCCGCCGACCCGGCGGCGCCCGCCCTTGCCGAGCCGCTCTCCGTGCTCCACACCTTCCAGCTCACCCCCGCCGAACTGGCCGCGATCCGCGCCCTGATGGACGAGGCGTTCGAGGGGGACTTCTCCGACGAGGACCTCGAACACGGCCTCGGCGGGATGCACGCCGTCATCCACGACGCCGACGGACGGCTGATCGCCCACGGTTCCGTGATCATGCGCCGGGTACTGCACGGCGGCCGCTGGCTCCGGATCGGCTATGTGGAGGCCCTCGCCGTCCGGGCCGACCGGCGCCGGCAGGGACTGGGCGGCCGGGTGATGGCCGCCCTCGAACAGATCGTGGCCCGCGCCTACGACTTCGGCGCCCTCTCGGCCTCCGAGGAGGGGGCCGCGCTCTACCGCGCCCGCGGCTGGTGGCCGTGGACCGGCCGGATCGAGGGCGTCTCGCCCGACGGGCTCGTCCGGCTCGCCGACGAGGAGGGCACCACCTACGTCTGGGGCGGCGTCCCGGCCCCCGAGGACGCCCTCGCCTTCGACTGGCGGGACGGCGACGTGCTGTGAACCGTCCCGCCCGGCCCGGCCGCCCCTCCGGTCTCCGGCCGGCCGTCCCTCAGAGCGCCCCCGCGTCCAGCGCCGTCCACACCGACGGATAGATCGGCCGGAAGCCCAGCTCGTCACGGATCCGGGCGGTCGACACCACCCCGTGCCAGGGGTCGGGGTCGGTCCGCCCGTACAGGTCGTCCGGCAGCGGCACCCCGTTCAGCCGATGCAGATCCACCGCAGAAACGGGGGAGTCGTCGGCGATGAAGTAGCGCCGCCCGGCCGCCCCCGGGGCGTACAGCAACCGCATCAGACCCTGTGCGACATCCGCGTGGTGCACCAGCTGGGCCCGTTTGTGCGCGGCCCATTCCCCGGCCCACCGCAGGGACTGGGCCAGATGCGGATCACCCTCGCCGTAGACGAAGGAGAGCTGGCCGATCCGCAGGTCGAGACCCCGGTCTCGGTGAAGGGAGAGCAGCCCCTCGGCGGCCGCCGCCTTCGCGGCCGGATACGGACCCCACAACGGCCCGCCCGGCACGGTCTCGTCGTCCTCCCGGAGCGGTCTGCCGCGCCCCGAACCGTAGGCCAGATTGGTGCTCACCTGGACGAAACGGGGCGCCCCGGCGTCCAGCGCCGCCTCGGCGAGCGCGATCGCCGCGTCCCGGTTGACCTCCCACGACTCGTCGTCGGGCACCCCCCCGGAACGCGGCCGCGACATTCACCACGGCGGTCGCGCCTCGCAGCGCCGCCCGTACCCCGCCGCCGCCCCCACCGGTCAGCTCCCGCAGATCGCCCGGGACGACCTCGGCGCCCGACGCCGCCAGCGGGGCGGCGCGGTCCGGGTCCCGGGCCAGGACCCGGACCGTCCCGCCGGATATCGCCGTCCGCCGGATCAGCCGGGGCACGAACCGCCGTCCGACCTCACCCGTCGCACCCGTCACCAAAATCAGCATCCGTCTCTCCCCGGGCCGTTCTTCCGTGCCACGGCGTCCATGGCACGATCACGATCGCGTGGTCCGGCGGGCGGTGGGAGAGCCCCGGCGATCGGGGGACCGGCGGACCCCGTCTCGCCCCTGGCCCCGGTTCCCCGCCCCGCGCATGCTGTAGCTCATGGACCGTCCCGCGCTCGCCGACTTCCTGCGCCGCAGCCGCGCCCGGCTCCGCCCCGCCGATGTCGGGCTGGCGGACGGCCCCCGGCGGCGGACCCCCGGACTGCGCCGGGAGGAGGTGGCCCGGCTCACCGGTATGTCGGCGGACTACTACACCCGGCTCGAACAAGCCCGGGGCCCCCGCCCGTCCCGTCAGATGCTGACCGCCCTCGCCCGGGCGCTCCGGCTCGGTGACGACGAGCGGGACCATCTCTTCCATCTCGCGGACGAACAGCCGCCACGCGCCGACCGGTTCTCCGACGACCACGTTCCGCCCGGGCTGCTGCTGATCCTCGACCGGCTCCACGACGTACCGGCGCAGGTCATGAGCGACTGGGGCGGGGTGCTGGCCCAGAACGCCATGGCCGACGCGCTGACCGGGCCCGGATGGCCCGGCCGCAACGTGGTCCTGGAGTGGTTCGCGGACCCCGCCGTCCGGGACCTCTTCCCGCCCGAGGACCACGAGGAGCACTCCCGGGCCCATGTCGCCCAGCTGAGGGCCGTCGCCTCCGCCCGCCCCGGCGATCCGCGGCCCGCGGCGCTCGTCGCCCGGCTGCGGGCCCGCAGCGCGGAGTTCGCGGACCTCTGGGAGCGCCACGAGGTGGTGGTCCGGCGCGCGGAGGCCAAACGGTTCGTCCATCCCGTGGTCGGAGTGCTGGAACTGGAGTGCGACGTACTCGCCGGGACCGGCCGGGGGCACCTGCTGATCGTGCACAGCGCCAGGCCCGGTACGACCGCGTACGAGCGGCTGCGACTGCTGGGTGCGGTCGGCCTCCAGTCCACGGCCCCGGAACACCGGGCCCCGGCCGGGCGCGCCGCCGCCCTCCGGGATCACCCCTTCGGGTGATCCTCGCCATGATCGGAATTCGGCGCTGACCTGCGGGTTCCATGATCTCCGTCTCAGATAGTAGGAAGTCCGACTACTTGTGGAGACAGGAGCGCGTCGCTGCCCTAGCTTTGTAGAAGCCGAACGTCCCGCTCGATCGAGCGAATGGCGGTTCCGAGTGCGCGCCTGTGACGGGTGACCCCTGTCCGGCGGTCTCGCCGCCCCAGCCGGCGCCCCCGTCATCCCTGTGATCTCCCGCGATCCCGTGATCCCCAAGGAGTCGATCGCCATGTCCGCCACCCTGTCCGCCGAGACCGTCCGCCCCGAGCGGGTCCGGGTCCGCCGCTCCCGTGCCGCCGAATCCGACCGCCGCAACGCCGCCGCGGCGCTCCAGCGCGCGCTCGACCGCCGGGACAACGGCGGAGCCACCGGACACTGAGACCGCCACCGCCGTCGGCCACTCGCCGGGCTGTCCAGCAAATGGACAGCCTGTGTCATGGGGTGGGATGGCGAGTAGGGTGCCCACATGCCCCGCAGCCTCAACATCGCAGTCATCCCCGGCGACGGCATCGGCCAGGAAGTCGTCGCCCAGGGACTGAAGGTCCTGACCGCAGTCCTCCCGCAGGACGTCAAGCTGGAGACCAAGGAGTACGACCTCGGCGCCCAGCGCTGGCACCGCACCGGTGAGACCCTTCCGGACGCGGAGCTGGAGGCGCTCAAGGGGCACGACGCGATCCTGCTCGGCGCCATCGGCGACCCCTCCGTGCCCTCCGGAGTCCTGGAGCGGGGGCTGCTGCTCAAGCTGCGGTTCGCCTTCGACCACTTCGTCAATCTGCGGCCGTCCAAGCTCTTCCCGAACACCTCGACCCCGCTGGCGGGCCGCCCCGAGATCGACTTCGTGGTCGTCCGCGAGGGCACCGAGGGCCCGTACACCGGCAACGGCGGCTCGCTGCGCACCGGTACGCCCGCCGAGGTCGCCACCGAGGTCAGCCTGAACACCGCCTACGGTGTGGAGCGGGTCGTCCGCGACGCCTACGAGCGGGCCAACGCCCGCCCCCGCAAGAAGCTGACGCTGGTCCACAAGAACAACGTCCTGGTGTACGCGGGCCACCTCTGGAAGAACATCTTCGACCGGGTCGGCCAGGAGTACCCCGAGGTCACCACCGACTATCTGCACGTCGACGCGGCGACGATCTTCTTCGTCACCCAGCCGGAGCGCTTCGACGTCATCGTCACCGACAACCTCTTCGGTGACATCCTCACCGACCTCGCCGCCGCCGTCACCGGCGGAATCGGCCTGGCCGCCTCCGGCAACATCAACCCGACGGGCTCCTTCCCGTCGATGTTCGAGCCCGTCCACGGCTCCGCCCCCGACATCGCGGGGACCGGCAAGGCCGACCCGACGGCCACGATCCTCTCCGTCGCCCTCCTCCTGCGCCACCTCGGCTTCGACCCCGAGGCCGCCCGGATCGAGGAGGCCGTCTCCGCCGACCTGGCCGAGCGCGACGGAACCTTCCGTACGACGGACGAGATCGGCGACGCCCTCGCGGTACGCGTAGTAGCGGACTGACCCGACGACGCCCTCACGAAGCCGCCGGGTCGCAGACAGCGCCCGGCGGCTTCTCCATGCGGTCCCCGGGCGACCCCGGCCCGTCGAACCGACCGGCCGGTCACCGGACCGCACATTCGTCCCGTACCACCCGTTTCGAGCGGCCCCCTCCGGGGGCGATAATCGAACCGGGCCGTGGCCCACGGGAATGCTCGGACGTCCTAGCACCAGCTGCCGACGCCGAAGCGGACGTGCGCGGTCCACCACATCAAGGTGAAGGACACTGCACTCATGACGACGCCCACGATCGAGCTGAAGCCCTCCGCCCGTCCGCTGCCCGCGGCCGAACGGGAGACGATCCTGAAGGACCCGGGATTCGGCCGCTACTTCACCGACCACATGGTGACGATCAAGTGGACCGAGGGCCGGGGCTGGCACGACGCCCAGCTCGCGCCGTACGCCCCGCTCTCGATCGACCCGGCCAATATGACCCTGCACTACGCGCAGGAGATCTTCGAGGGACTGAAGGCGTTCCGCCGTCCCGACGGGACCGTCGCCACCTTCCGCCCGGAGAAGAACGCCGAGCGGTTCCGGATCTCCGCCCGCCGGCTGGCGATGCCCGAACTGCCGGACGAGCTGTTCATCGCCGCCTGCGACGCCCTGGTCCGGCAGGACGAGGCATGGGTCCCGCCGCACGGCGGCGAGGAATCCCTCTACCTACGGCCGTTCATGATCGCCAATGAGAACGGGCTCGGGGTCCGCCCCGCCAACGAGTACCTCTTCGTCGTGATCGCCTCCCCGGCCGGGGCCTACTTCACCGGCGGGATCAAGCCCGTCTCCGTCTGGCTCTCCGAGAACTACGTCCGCGCCGTCCCCGGCGGCATGGGCTTCGCCAAGACCGGCGGCAACTACGCGGCGTCCCTGCTGGCCCAGGCCGAGGCCGCCCGTGAGGGCTGCGACCAGGTCGTCTGGCTGGACGCGCTGGAGCACCGCTGGGTCGAGGAGATGGGCGGGATGAATCTGTACTTCGTGTACGGGGACCGGATCGTCACCCCCGAACTGACCGGCTCCCTGCTCGCCGGGATCACCCGCGACTCGGTGCTCACCCTCGCCGCCGACCTCGGCCGGACCGCCGAGGAGGGCCGGATCTCCACCGAGCAGTGGCGGCGCGACACCGAGAACGGCACCCTCACCGAGGTCTTCGCCTGCGGCACCGCGGCCGTCATCACCCCGATCGGCCGGGTCAAGTCCGCGTCCGGCGAATGGCTCCAGAGCGGCGGCGAGCCCGGCGAGCTGACCCTGAAGCTCCGCAAGGCGCTGCTGGACATCCAGACCGGTGCCGCGCCCGACCCGCACGGTTGGACCCACCGGCTGGGCTGATCCCCCGATCCGGCCGTACGGCCCCGGCGCCTCGCCGGAGCCGTACCGGAATCTCACCTTCGAGGGTCGTGCCCCCGTCCCCGCTCCGGCGAGGATGGGGGCATGATCGCATCGGGGCACGACGAAAGCGGTACAGGCGGCGGTACGAACAGCGGTACGGGCGAGGGGCGGACGGCGGGGGAGCCGGCGCCGGACCGGGTGAGGACTCCGGACCGGGACGGCGAACTGGCCACCGCGATCCGGCTGCGCGACGGCGGCGACCCGGCGGAGCGGGAGCGGGCCCGGCTGCTGCTGGTGGAGCTGGCCGGGCGGCTGCCCGATGACGCCGAGGTGGCGTACCACACGGCCTGGGCGCACGACGTCCTCGAACGCGAGGCGGAGGCGGTGCCCTACTACGAACGCGCCCTCGCCCTCGGCGGCGCCCCGGGCCCCGGCGGCTCCGGTTCCGGTTCCGGGCTCGGGGAGGCCGACCGGGCGGAGGCGTATCTCGGTCTCGGCAGTACCTATCGGGTACTGGGCCGGTACGCGGAAGCCGAGCGGACCCTGCGCGCCGGGGTCGCCGCCTTCCCCGGCCACGGCGGGCTGCGGGCCTTTCTCGGCCTGGCGCTCTACAACACCGGCCGCCACCGGGAGTCCGTCCGGCTGCTGCTCGAACTGCTCGCCAGGACCAGCGACGATCCGTCCGTCCGCGGCTACGAGCGGGCCCTCGCCTTCTACGCGGCGGACCCCGACCACACCCTTCCGCCGGTGGATCCCGCCTGACCCTTCGCCGACGCCCGGACGATCTTCGCGGGGGGTGGCGGGATTCACCGCGTGACCCGGCAACAGCCCACGATCGGGCGGGACTCCGGGGGAGAATGAGACGACGGACGGCCCACGGGGTGCTGAGGGGCCGTTCTTCCCGTGGAGGTGAGTGAGTATGTCCCCGACCGCAGACGACTCCGGGCCGACGGCCCCCGGCGGTACCCGGATCGCCGAGTTCGAGGCGGACACCCGGGCCCACCGGCGGCTGTACTGGATCACGGAACCCGCCGAACTGGCCGCGACGGTACGGGAGCACACCGAGTCGGGCCGGGCGCTGCTCGCCGGAGCCGCGACCGCGGCCGGAACCGGGGCCGGGGCCGGAACCGGGGCCGGGGCCGTACGGCTCGCACTCGCCGAGAGTCTGCTGCTCATGGGCCGGGTCGAACTCCTCGGCCTGCACGACCCCGCCACCGCCCGCGACAGCCTCGACCGGGCCCGGGAGGCCGCGGCCGCCGCCGGTGACCCGCTGCTGGAGGCCGCGGCCCTGGCCCACTCGGCGCTGCTCGCCCCGGACCGGGCCGTCGGCGGCGCCGACACCGAGGGCGGCGGGGAGGCCGCGGCGGCGCTCACCGGCGCCCGCGCCCTGCTGACCGCCGCCGGGACCCGGGCCGCCGGGGTGCTCGACTGGCTGGACGCCGTCGAGGCCGAACGCGCCGTCCGCGACGGGGAGTACGCTCGCGCGCTCCGCCTGGTCGGCCGGGTCGCCGAGGCCCGGGGCCGGGGCGAGGCGAACCCCGTGCCCGACTGGCTCGACTGGTGCACCACGGCCCGGATCGGCATGCTCAAGGGCCGGGTCCAGCTCGCGGCGGGCCTGGTGTCGCAGGCCCGCCGTACCCTGCTCTACGCGATGGGCGGCGTCGCCGCCGACGACCACGGCCAGCGGGCCCTGTTCTACGCGGGCCTGGCCGCCGTCGAGTCGGCCGACGGCCAGGCGTACGAATCCTGCGGCTACGCCTGCCGGGCCATGGAGCACATCGAGGCGGGCGGCGATGTGATGGGCGTCCGCGGCAGCCTGGCGCAGTATCTCCACGACTCCTGCGTGGAGGACCTCTACGAGAGCCTCGCGCTCTCCCCGGCCGAGCCCGCGACCCCGTCCGACATCACCGGCGTCCGGGGCTCCGGCGACAAGACCGCGTAGGGACCGGCCAGAGACCGAGAACGACGGAACGGACGGGTGAGTCGATTGCCGGAGACGGCACGGGGGAAGCGGCGGGGGCGCGCGGCGTACGCGCCGTCCGCGACGGGGGTACGGCGCCACGGCGCGGGCGCGGGAGGCGCCCGGTGAGCCCGCCGGTCCGGCGGCGCAATGTCGCCCCGCCCCGCGAAGCGGTGCTCGCCGCCGCCATGGCCACCATCGCCGAACGCGGCCTGGACGCGTTGACCATGGCCGGACTCGGCCGTGAGGTCGGAATGAGCAGCGGCCATCTCCTCTACTACTTCGGCACCAAGGACGAGTTGCTGCTGCGGATGCTGGAGTGGAGCGAGGGCAGGCTCGGCGCCGAACGGGCCGCGCTGCTCGCCCGGCCGGCCCCCGCCGCCGAACGGCTCACCGGCTATGTCGGCCTCTACGTCCCCGACGGGCCGCGCGACCCCCGGTGGACCCTCCGGCTGGAGGTCTGGAACCGCTCGGCGGGGATGGGCGAGGAGGCCGGGGCCCGGCAGGCGGCGGTCGAGAGCGCCTGGCACCGGGATCTGGTCGCCCTGCTCGCCGAGGGGATCTCGTACGGCGAGTTCCGCCCGGTCGACCCCGACCGGTTCGCCGTCCGGCTGCGGGCCCTGCTCGACGGGCTCAGCGTCCATGTGGCGGTGGGTCTGCCCGGTACGGGCCGCGAACGCACCCTCGTACACATTGGCGAATTTCTGGCCGAGACGCTGCCCGCCACCGAACCCCCGGATCCCCCGGACGGGCGGTAAGTCACCACCGGCCGGGCCGTTTTACCGGCCTGGCCGGGCCGGGAACGCAACGTACGCAAGTACTCCCGATCGTTGCCGGTGCAACCCTTGTCGGCCGGGACGGCGCTCCGGCACGGTTCCGGCCATGGGACGAGAGCACTGGAAGAAGATCTGGGTCGGCTCCGCGGGCAATATGGTCGAGTGGTTCGACTGGTTCGTCTACGCCAGCTTCGCCACCTACTTCGCGGGCGCGTTCTTCCCCGAGGGAAACGACACCGCCAAGCTGATGAACACTGCGGGCATCTTCGCCGTCGGCTTCTTCATGCGCCCCGTCGGCGGCTGGCTGCTCGGCCGGGTCGGCGACCGTAAGGGGCGCAAGGCGGCCCTCACCCTCACCGTCACGCTGATGTCCGCGTCCGCCCTGCTGATCGCCGTCGCCCCCACCTACTCGGTGGCCGGATACGGCGGCGCCGCGGTGCTGCTGATCGCCCGGCTGCTCCAGGGGCTCTCGGTCGGCGGGGAGTACGCGGCCAGCGCCACCTATCTCACCGAGGCGTCCGCACCCCGCCACCGGGGCTTCGCCTCCAGCTTCCAGTACGTCTCCATGACCGTCGGCCAGATCCTCGGCCTGGGACTCCAGATCGTCCTCCAGCGCACCATGTCCGACGAGGCGCTGCACAGCTGGGGGTGGCGGATCCCGTTCATCATCGGCGCCCTCGGCGCGGCCGTCGTCTTCTATCTGCGGCGGAACATGCTGGAGACCGAGGTGTACGAGGAACTGGCCGAGGACGGCCCGGACGGTGTCCCGGCCGCCGAGAAGGGCACCATCCGGGCGCTGCTCGCCCACAAGCGGGAGGCGTTCCTGGTGATCGCCCTGACCATGGGCGGGACCGTGGCGTACTACACGTACACCACCTATCTGACGAAGTACCTCTCCAACTCGGCGGGCCTGCCCAAGGAGACCGCGACCCTGGTCTCCTTCTGCGCGCTGATCGTCTTCGCCGCGCTCCAGCCGCTGGCGGGCGCCCTCTCCGACCGGGTCGGCCGCCGTCCGCTGCTGATCACCTTCGCCCTCGGCTCCACGTTCCTGACCGTGCCGATCATGACGCTGCTGAGCCGCGCGGGCTCCTTCTGGCCCGCCTTCGGCCTCTCCCTGCTGGCCCTGGTGGTGATCACCGGCTACACCTCGATCAACGCCTGTGTGAAGGCCGAACTCTTCCCGACCGGGGTCCGGGCCCTGGGCGTCGCCCTGCCGTACGCCATCGCCAACGCCCTCTTCGGCGGCACGGCGGAGTACGTCGCCCTCTGGTTCAAGCGGTCCGGCGCCGAGTCCGGCTTCTACTGGTACGTGGCGGGCTGTGCGGCGGTCTCGCTGATCGTCTATCTCACGATGCGGGAAACCCGGGACATCGACCTGAAGACCGTCGGCACCGGTCGCGCCGCCCCCGCCCCCGAACCCGCCGTCGGCGGCGAGAGCGACGCCGACCCGGTCCCCGCCCGCTGACACCCGGCACCACCTCGGGGGTTTCGTATCGTGAGACCCCCGGGACCGGTCCGGGCGGTTTGTGGCAGGATGCGGACGTGCCCGTTCTCGCCATGATTATCGGCTGCAGGCGCGCCGGTCCGCAGTGACGGCAGGTTGTCCGACGATCCCGTACGACACCGTCACCGTGTCCCAGACCCGCGCGCAGACCTCTCGCATCCGCGAGGGGTTTTTTCGTTCTCAGGAGACCAGAAGTCTCCCCCGACTCCGGCCCCACCCCGGCCGAGGCCGACGGGCGCGAGAGGATAGGGACAAGTGGATTCAGCCATTCCGGGAGCCACTGATCCGACAGGAGCAACACCAGCCATGACGACGAAGCCCACCACGGACGACAGCTTCCACGTCTTCGACACCACCCTCCGCGACGGAGCCCAGCGCGAGGGCATCAATCTCACCGTCGCGGACAAGCTGACCATCGCCCGGCATCTGGACGACTTCGGGGTGGGGTTCATCGAGGGCGGCTGGCCCGGCGCCAACCCCCGGGACACCGAGTTCTTCGCCCGCGCCCAGCAGGAGATCGAATTCAAGAACGCCCAGCTGGTGGCGTTCGGCGCGACCTGCCGGGCCGGTACGGCCGCCGCCGACGACCCCCAGGTCCAGGCGCTGCTGGCCTCCGGCGCTCCCGTGATCACCCTGGTCGCCAAGGCCCACGACCGCCATGTCGAGCTGGCCCTGCGCACCACCCTCGACGAGAACCTGCGAATGGTCCGCGACACCGTCGCCCACCTCCGCGAACAGGGCCGCCGGGTCTTCGTCGACTGCGAGCACTTCTTCGACGGCTACCGGGCCAACCCCGCCTACGCCAAATCCGTCGTCCGGGCCGCCGCCGAGGCGGGCGCCGACGTCGTCGTCCTCTGCGACACCAACGGCGGCATGCTCCCCGCCCAGATCCAGGCCGTCGTCGCCACCGTCGCCGCCGACACCGGCGCCCGGCTCGGGATCCACGCCCAGGACGACACCGGGTGCGCCGTCGCCAACACCCTGGCCGCCGTCGACGCGGGCGCCACCCACGTCCAGTGCACCGCCAACGGCTACGGCGAGCGGGTCGGCAACGCCAACCTCTTCCCCGTCGTCGCGGCCCTGGAGATCAAATACGGCAAGCGGGTACTGCCCGAGGGCGCACTCGCCGAGATGACCCGGATCTCGCACGCCATCGCCGAGGTCGTCAACCTCACCCCCTCCACCCACCAGCCCTATGTCGGCGTCTCCGCCTTCGCCCACAAGGCCGGACTGCACGCCTCCGCGATCAAGGTCGACCCCGACCTCTACCAGCACATCGACCCCGAGCGGGTCGGCAACACCATGCGGATGCTCGTCTCCGACATGGCCGGACGGGCCTCCGTCGAACTCAAGGGCAAAGAACTCGGCATCGACCTCGGCGGCGACCGCGAACTCGTCGGCCGGGTCGTCGAACGCGTCAAGGAACGCGAACTCCAGGGCTACACCTACGAGGCCGCCGACGCGTCGTTCGAACTGCTGCTGCGGGCCGAGGCGGAGGGGCGGGCGCCCAAGTACTTCCGCACCGAGTCCTGGCGGGCCATCACCGAGGACCGCCCCGACGGCACCCACGCCAACGAGGCCACCGTCAAGCTCTGGGCCAAGGGCGAGCGGATCGTCGCCACGGCCGAGGGCAACGGGCCGGTCAACGCGCTCGACCGGGCGATGCGGGTAGGTCTCGAACGGATCTACCCCCAGCTCGCCAAGTTCGAGCTCGTCGACTACAAGGTCCGCATCCTCGAAGGCCGGCACGGCACCGAGTCCACCACCCGGGTCCTCATCACCACCGGCGACGGCACGGGCGAATGGTCGACGGTGGGGGTCGCGGACAATGTGATCGCGGCGTCGTGGCAGGCACTGGAGGACGCGTACACCTACGGGCTGCTCCGCGCGGGCGTCACCCCGGCGGAGTAGCCTCCGGCCCGGTTCCGCCACACCTCGGCCCTCCCGGGCGCCGTCCCCTGATCCGGGCCGCACCGCGCCCGGCGGCTTGATGGTGTTCGCGGTCCGCGCCACCGTCGTGGTTGTTCGCGCAGTTCCGCCCCCTATGCCTTCGGCAATGGGGGGACCCCCAGCGCCTCGGCCCTCCGGGTGAGGCCCACAACCCCGGGTCTCGCCCAGCAGCCTGATGTTGTCGGCGGCCTGCGGACCGCCTGTGGCCGGTCGCGCAGTTCCCCGCGCCCCTAAATGCTCTCCCGAGCGCCGCCCCTGAAAAGTGCCGCCTCCCTGCGAGGCGCTGAGAAGGGCAACCAGGGGCTCGGGGAACTGCGAGACAAGCCACCCACGGTCCGCAGGCCGCGAACGGGAATCAGTGGCCGGGCGGGACCCGGGAGGGGCGAGGCCAGGGCCCGTGCCTTGGTGGGGCGGGGTCGGGGAGAGCGGTTAGGGGCTCGGGGAACTGCGAGACAAGCCACCCACGGTCCGCAGGCCGCGAACGGGAATCAGCGGCTGGGCGCGGCCCGCGAGCTCCGAGGCCAGGGGCATGGCCTCGGGGCTCGCGTGGCGGGGCCGGCCCGGAGGGCGTTAGCGTCGAAGGATGAGGAACCGCGTCGTGCGTGGCGTCCTCGCCCTGCTGGCGGGGATGCTGTTCTTGCTGGCACCCCTGTCCACCGGCGTCGCCGCCGCTCCCGCGGACGTGGGGGCCGCGTTGCGGCAGGGGCCGGTCTATGTGGACCCCCGGGCCCGCGCGGAGCTGTCCGCGCGGGACGCGGACGCCCTCGCGGACCGGATCAGGGACGCGGACAAGCCGTTGTTCGTCGCCGTCCTGCCCGAGACCCCGGATTACGATCCGGGGACCGTCCTGGCGGCGGTACGGGCCGAGACGGGGATCACCGGGCTGTACGCGATCCGCCTCGGCGCCGGGTTCGACGCGGGTGCGGACGCCGCCGTCCTGGCGCCCCGCGCCGTACGGAACGCGGTCGACGCGGTACGGACCCCGGGTGCCGCGGACGCCGGGACCCCCGGCTCCGCCGCGGCGGAGCTGAACGCCTTCGCCGATCTCGTGCTGCCCCAGATGCGCGGCAGCGCCCCCGGCTCCTGGTCGGGCGGCGGCGCGGGCAGTATGAACACGGTGCCCCTGATCGTCGTCGGCGCGCTGCTGGTGGCGGGCGGCGCCGGTGGCTATGCGGTGCTGCGCCGCAATCGGCGCCGCAAGCGGGCCGAGGAACGGGCGGCGCTGGACCGGCTGCGGGTGGTCGTGGACGAGGACATCACGGCCTTCGGCGAGGAGCTGGACCGGCTGGACTTCCATCCGGCGGAGCCCGGCGCCGACGATGCCGCGCGGGCCGACTACGAACGCGCGCTCGACGCCTACGAACGGGCGAAGGGCCTGATGGCGGCGGCGGCCCGGCCCGGTGATGTCACCGCGGTGACCAGGACCCTGGAGGACGGCCGGTTCTCCCTCGCGCTGCTCGACGCCCGGCGGGCGGGCCGCCCGCTGCCGGAGCGCAGACCGCCGTGCTTCTTCGATCCCCGGCACGGCCCGTCGGTCGCCGACGCGGAGTGGGCTCCGGAGGGCCGGGGCGTGCCGCGCCCGGTGCCGGTGTGCGCGGCGGACGCCGCCCGGCTGGCGGACGGCGTCCCGCCGATGGCGCGTACGGTCGCCACGGAGGACGGGGAGCGCCGTCCGTACTGGCAGGCGGGGCCCGCCTACGGTCCCTGGGCCGGTGGATATTTCGCGGGCGGTATTCTTCCCGGGCTCCTCGCGGGGACCTTGCTCGGTGGGATGCTGGCTACACCGGCATATGCCGATACATATGGTGGCGGAGAATTCTCGGGCGGTGACTACTCGGGTACCGACTTCGACCCCGGTGACTTCGGCGGGGACGGCGGAAGTGGTGGTGGTTTCGGTGGTGGCGATGGTTTCGGCGGTGGCGGTGGCGGTGATTTCGGCGGGGGCTTCTGATCCCGCCCGCCGCCGTGGGCCGGCCCCGGGCAGCCGCTGGAACACCGGGCGCGGCGGGGACGCGGGGGTTCCCGCGTGGTGTCGGCGCACCCCCGGTACCGCCCCCTGCGGAGGGTTCGGGGTGCGGTCGCCGGGTATCGATTGAAGTCGGCCATTGTCCGGGAACCCCGCGTGCGGCAGGAAGAACCGGGGATACGTTCCCCAATTGTTCACAGGCAATTAATCTGGCGGCTCGACGCTATCAGGGGGGCTGTTTTCCGTGTTTATCGGGTTTGCTGCTTTTGGTCCCGTTCTTTCGGTCGGCCCGATGGCCGGGACGGCGGGGATTTTCCCGGTTCCCGGAGGACTCTCCCCGTCCGGTGGCGCGGTCCATCCCACGGCCTTCGGGCATCGGCACGAACAGAGGCGCACCCGATGAGAGTCCTCGGCCCCGTCCCCTTCGAGCGCGTGCTGACGACCTTCGTCCGCGACAATCCCTATGTCCCCGACGAGGCGTACAACACCAATGACGACGCGGAGGAGAACCTCTGTCATGCCCAGCTCAGTCTGGGGCGGTGGTATCACGTTCTGCTGGACCGCTCGGACGTGCTGGGGATCGTACTGCCGTGGCATATGGGGGAGTACGGCGAGTTCGAACTGATCCCGCCCGCCGGGGCGACGGTCGACGAGGCGGTCGCCCGGCTGTGCGAGCTGGGCTCCGACTATCTCACCGGGAATCCGGTGTGCGCGGCCAAGCTGGACCATCACGCCGAGGGTGCGACGAGTCCGCTCTATCTGTCGACCCGGGCCATCCCGGGGGCGGACTACGAGCGGCTGGCGGTCCGTGAGGGCCTGGTCCACCTGGACGGGCTGCACCGGGTGCTGGCCTGGGTGCGGGCGGGGCGGCTGGACGGGGACGCGCTGGTGGAGGCGTATGTGGCGATGGACGCGGTGATGGACGTACCCGGGGAGTGGGACGGGGAACCCACCGTCGCCACCGCCACCGCCACCGCCACCGCCGCCGAGGCCGGGGCGGCGGGGGAGCCGTCCCTGGTGCGGGCGGGTACCGGCGGGGCGGGCTCGGAGCGCCGGGACCGGTCGCCCCGCGACTGAGCGGCGGAGGTACGGGCCCCGAGTGGCCGCTCCCGGACGCCGGGGCCGGTGACGGCGCGGCGGGCACGGGCGCGGGCGCGGGGGTACGCCCGACGGCCCGGCGGCACGCCCGTACCGGTATCGGGTACGGATGCCTTCCGGGCCGTCGTGAGGGGCCGGGCGCCGGGCGGACCGGCGCGCGGGCGGGCGTCAGCCCTTCTTGATCGCGGAGATGTCGAGGGTGAGCTTCACCTTGTCGCTGACCATCACGCCGCCGGTCTCCAGGGCCGCGTTCCAGGTCAGGCCCCACTCGGAGCGCAGGATCGTGGCGCTGCCCTCGAAGCCGACGCGCTCGTTGCCGTAGACGTCGGTGGCGGTGCCGTTGAACTCCAGGTCGATGGTGAGCGGACGGGTCACGTCCTTGATCGTCAGATCGCCGGTGACCCGGTAGTCGTCGCCGCCGGTCGCCTCGGCGCCGGTGGAGCGGAAGGTCATCAGGGGGAACTTCTCCACCTCGAAGAAGTCGCCGCTGCGCAGATGGTTGTCGCGGTCCGCGATGCCGGTGTCGATGCTGGCGATCCGGACGTCGATGGCGGCGCTGGACTCGGCCGGGTCGGCGCCGTTGAGGACCAGGGTGCCCTCGAAGTCGTCGAAGCCGCCGCGGACGTTGGTGACCATGGCGTGGCGGACGGTGAAGCCGATCCGGCTGTGCGCCGGGTCGATGGCGTACTCGCCGGTCAGCGCCGCGAGGGCGGGGTCCACGGGGGTGGCTTCGGTGGCGGACGCGTCGTTCTTGCGATTGAAGAGGCCCATGACGAACTCCTGGAGGGGGACGGGGGTGGTTGTTCAAGCTTCAACGATTCTTACTGTAGAGGCATTCCGTTGAATATTCAACATCTATCGGGGATGGCGGTGCCCGTGCGGCTTCCCGCGCGGCGCCCCTCGGCGGGCGCGAGCCGCGACCGGGCCCGGCGCCGGGCCCGGGGCGGCACCCCGGGGCGGCCGTCACGGCCGTTTCCCAGTATCCGCGCCGCGACCGTTGTCGGCCCGGCGACGCGGTGGTAGACCCACAGGGGCACCTCCCGTCGCACCCCGCCCAGGAGGCCCCGTGACACCGCCGCACCCGACACCGCCGCGTCCGTCCGGCCCGCCTTCCTGGACCCGGCGGGGCTTCACCGCCGCCTGCGCCGGTCTGCTGCCCCTCGCCGGAGCCGGAGCGGTCCGGGCCGCCGAGACCGGACCCGGCCCGCGACCCGGGCCCGTCGGCCGACCCGGCCACGAGCCGCGTGAGCCCGGTGAGCCGTACGAACCGCTCCGGCGACGCTGGGCCGAGATCGCCCTCGGTACCGGCTACGACCCCACCGCCGAGCCGTACGCCTCCCGGCTGGCCGAAATCGATCGGCTCGCCGCCGCCCAGCTGGCCGCCATGGCGCCCGCCCCCGGCTCCCTCTGGCCCGATCTGCCCCTGCTCGCCCCCGCCCCGCCCGCCGCGATCACCCGCAGCTACGCCCGGCTGTGGACCATGGCCAGGGCCCATATCTACCGAGGCGGTACGGACCCCGGACTCCTCGCCGGTGTCCTGCGCGGCCTCGACCACCTCTCCGACCTCGTCTACCACCCCGGCACCACCCCCCGGGGCAACTGGTGGGAGTGGCGGATCGGCAGCCCCCGGCTCCTGATGGACCTCGCCGCCACCCTCCACGACCAGCTCGGCCCCGACCGCACGGCCGCCGCCTGCGCCGCCGTGGACCACTTCGTCCCCGACACCCTGCTGCGCGACTACTCCGGTGTCTCCACCGGGGCCAACCGGGTGGACCTCTGCCGCTCGGTCGCCCTCCGGGGCGTCGTCGGCCGCTCCGCCGCCAAGCTCGCGCTCGCCCGAGACGCGCTCTCCCCGGTCTTCCCGTACGTCACCGAGGGCGACGGCCTCTACGCCGACGGATCGTTCGTCCAGCACACCCGGGTCGCCTACACCGGCACCTACGGACAGGTCCTCCTCGACGGTCTTGCCCGGCTGCTCGCCCTGCTCGACGGCTCCCCCTGGCAGGTCACCGACCCGGCCCGGCGCAATATCGCCGAGAGCGTCGAACGGGCCTTCGCCCCGCTGATCCACAACGGGCTGATCATGGACAGCGTCAGCGGCCGGGCCGTCAGCCGGGGACTGCTGAAGGACGACGACCGCCGGATCCGGCGCGGCGACCACTACCACGGCCATGCCGTGATCGCCGCGATCGCCCTGCTGGCCCGGTCCGCCGGGGCCGCCGAGCGCGACCGCTGGTACGCCCTGATCAAGGGCTGGGCCGCCCGGGACGCCACCGACTCGCCGCTGACCGACCCCCAGCACTCCGTCGCCGACCTCGCCCGGCTCGCGGCCGTCGCCGCCGCCCCCGTCCCGGCCGCGCCGACACGGGCGGGCCACACCCTCTTCGCCGCCATGGACCGGGCCGTACACCGCCGCCCCGGCTGGACCGTGAACATCGCCATGGCCTCCGAGCGGACCGCGTACTACGAATGCGGCAACGGCGAGCATCCGCGCGGCTGGCACACCGGCGCCGGAATGGTCCTCTGGTGGCCCGAACACACCCTCGGCGACCAGTACACCGACTGGTTCTGGCCCACCGCCGACCCCTACCGGCTGCCCGGCACCACCGTCTCCACCAAACGGCTGGCCGACAACGAGGGCGGCGAATGGGGCGAGCCCCGGCCCGCCGTCCGCTGGGTCGGCGGCGTCACCGACGGCGAGTACGCCGCCGTCGGCCAGCATCTGCGCGGCCTCGGCTCCACCCTGACCGCCCGCAAGTCCTGGTTCTGCGCCGACGACGCCGTCGTCTGCCTCGGCGCGGGTATCGGCTGCGCCGACGGGGTCCCCGTCGAGACCGTGATCGACCACCGCAATCTCGGCGAGAGCGGCCGGGCCCGGTTCCGGTACGGGGCCCGCTGGGCCCATCTGGAGGGCCACGGCGGCTGGGTTCTGCCCGGCGGTACGCACCGGCTCCGCACCCGGCTGGAGGACCGGACCGGCGCCTGGGCCGATATCAACACCGGCGGTACCGCCGAACGGGCCACCCGCCGCTACCGGACCCTCTGGCTGGACCACGGCACCGACCCCGTCGCCGCCTCCTACGTCTATCTGCTGATGCCCGGGGCGAGCGCCGCCGAGACCGCCGCCAGGGCCGCCGACCCCGGCCGGACGGTCGTCCTCGCCAACGACGCCGGACGCCAGGCCGTGACCCTGCCCGCGATCGGGCTGACCGCCGCGAACTTCTGGCGGGCCGGGACCGCGGGCCCGCTCACCGCCACCGGCCCGGTCAGCGCCCTGGTCCGGCGCCGGGGCCGGACCGCCGAGCTGTGCCTCGCCGACCCCGAGCGCACCGGCCGCCCCGTCGACGTGACCTGGCGGCACCCCGTACGCCGGGTCGACGGCCACGACCCCGGAATCACCGTCCTCGCCACCGGCGGGGCCATTCGGCTGCGGCTGAACGGGGGGACCGCCGGTGCCGGACATCGCTGCCGGGTGGCCCTGGGCTGAATTTCTTGTGGGCCCTCCACAAACAACACCGGCCCGGGACTGGTGGATGAACCGCTACGACAAGCGCTTCTGTGCGAGCCTCACAGGAGAAACGGCCGGAGACTGTACGGAGTCAACGGCAGAGTTTTCTTGTAGGTGTCCGTAGGGTCGGTACATGACCGTTGTCGACGAGACCACCGGCGAGCCGGCCGACGCCCGAGGGCGCGTTGCCGAACTGCACGATCTGCGGGAGCGGGCCGTGCGCGGTCCCAGCGACCGCGCGACCGAGGCACAGCACGCCAAGGGCAAGCTGACCGCGCGCGAGCGGATCGCGCTGCTGCTGGACGAGGGCTCCTTCCACGAGGTGGAGCAGTTGCGTCGGCACCGGGCCACCGGCTTCGGCCTGGAGGCGAAGAAGCCGTACACGGACGGTGTGGTCACCGGCTGGGGCACGGTCGAGGGCCGGACGGTCTTCGTCTACGCCCATGACTTCCGGATCTTCGGCGGGGCGCTGGGCGAGGCCCACGCCACCAAGATCCACAAGATTATGGACATGGCCATCTCGGCGGGCGCCCCGCTGGTCTCCCTGAACGACGGCGCCGGGGCCCGGATCCAGGAGGGCGTCTCCGCCCTCGCCGGATACGGCGGCATCTTCCAGCGGAACACCAAGGCGTCCGGGGTCATCCCGCAGATCTCCGTGATGCTCGGCCCCTGCGCGGGCGGCGCGGCCTACAGCCCCGCCCTCACCGACTTCGTCTTCATGGTCCGCGAGACCTCCCAGATGTTCATCACCGGGCCCGACGTCGTCAAGGCCGTCACCGGTGAGGAGATCACCCAGAACGGCCTCGGCGGCGCCGATGTGCACGCGGAGACCTCGGGCGTGGCGCACTTCGCCTACGACGACGAGGAGACCTGCATCGCCGAGGTCCGCTACCTCCTCTCGATGCTCCCGCAGAACAACCGGGAGAACCCGCCTCAGGTGGCCTCGTCCGACCCGGCCGACCGGCGCTCCGACGTCCTGCTCGACCTGGTGCCCGCCGACGGCAACCGCCCGTACGACATGCACAAGGTCATCGAGGAACTCGTCGACGAGGGCGACTACCTGGAGATCCACGAGCGCTGGGCCCGCAACATCATCTGCGCCCTGGGCCGGCTCGACGGCCAGGTGGTCGGTGTGGTCGCCAACCAGCCGCAGTCCCTGGCCGGAGTCCTCGATATCGAGGCATCCGAAAAAGCTGCACGTTTCGTCCAGATGTGCGACGCTTTCAATATTCCGATCATCACCCTGCTGGACGTCCCCGGGTTCCTCCCGGGCGTCGACCAGGAGCACGGTGGGATCATCCGGCACGGCGCCAAGCTGCTCTACGCGTACTGCAACGCGACCGTGCCCCGGATCTCGCTGATCCTGCGCAAGGCGTACGGCGGCGCCTACATCGTGATGGACTCCCAGTCCATCGGAGCCGACCTCACCTACGCGTGGCCGACCAACGAGATCGCCGTGATGGGCGCCGAAGGCGCCGCCAATGTGATCTTCCGCCGCCAGATCGCCGACGCGGAGGATCCCGAGACCATGCGGGTCCGGATGGTCAAGGAGTACAAGTCCGAGCTGATGCACCCCTACTACGCGGCCGAGCGGGGCCTGGTCGACGATGTGATCGACCCCGCCGAGACCCGTGAGGTGCTGATCGCCTCCCTCGCGATGCTCCGGACGAAGCACGCCGACCTGCCGTCCCGGAAGCACGGCAACCCGCCGCAGTAGGCGCCGCCCGTGCCGCCCCGCCCGCCCGACGACCACCGCGTACCACGAGAACACGGAGCCCGAAGACGATGACTGCCCCGGCCACCGATCCCTCCCTGCTGCGCGTCGAGAAGGGCCACTGCGAGCCCGAGGAGCTGGCCGCGATCACCGCGGTCCTGCTCGCCCGCGCGGCCTCCGCGCCCGCCCCCGCCGCCGACACCCGGACCACCGCGCCCTGGCGCCGGCTGGAGCGGCAGCGGGCCTTCCAGGTCTCGCACAGCTGGCAGGGCTGACCACCCGCGACATCCGCACACCGCGCCCCGGCCCCGGAACCCCCGGACCGGGGCGCCGGCGCGTCCGCGGCCGGTGCGCCCGGAGCCGTACTCCGGGACCCCCCGAACGGGTGAGGCCCGTACCCCCTTCCCGAAGGGGGTACGGGCCTCACGCGAAAGCCGGGGCCTCTTACCGCAGCCGGGCCATGAGGGCGTGTTCGACGAGGGTGATGAGGGCGCTTTTGGCGTCGGCGCGGTGGCGGGCGTCGGTGGTGATGATGGGGGTGTCGGGGCCGATCTGGAGGGCTTCGCGGACTTCTTCGGGGGTGTAGGGCTGGTGTCCGTCGAAGCCGTTGAGGGCGATGACGAAGGGGAGGCCGCTGTTTTCGAAGTAGTCGACTGCGGGGAAGCAGTCGGCGAGGCGTCGGGTGTCGACGAGGACGACGGCTCCGATGGCTCCTCGGACGAGGTCGTCCCACATGAACCAGAAGCGGTCCTGTCCGGGGGTGCCGAAGAGGTAGAGGATGAGGTCCTGGTCGAGGGTGATGCGGCCGAAGTCCATGGCGACGGTGGTGGTGGTTTTGTCGCCGGTGTGGGTGAGGTCGTCGATGCCGGCGGATGCGCTGGTCATGACGGCTTCGGTACGCAGCGGGTTGATCTCCGAGACGGCGCCGACGAACGTGGTCTTGCCCACGCCGAAACCGCCCGCCACCACGATCTTCGCGCTGGTGGTTGAGCGAGGCGCGCCGCCGCTAGAGCTTGCGAAGTCCACTGAGCACCCTTTCGAGCAGTGTCACGTCTGGCTGACCGCCGGCGGTCTCGTCGCCGCCGGGCTGGTGAATGGCGACGAGTCCGGCCTCGGCCAGGTCGGCGACGAGGATCCGGGCAACGCCGAGGGGAATGGAGAGCAGGGCCGAGATCTCCGCGACCGACTTGATCTCGAAACACAACCGGCAGATCCGCTGGTGCTCGGGCAACTGGCCCTGGAGCCTGGCGGGATCGGCGGTGGTGCTGACCAGCGCCTCGATGGCGAGCTGGTAGCGCGGCCGGGTCCGGCCGCCGGTCATGGCGTACGGCCGCACCAGCGGACTGGGCGTACGCGCGCCGGAAGGCTCGGTACGGCGCCGGCCCGAGCCGTCGTTCGGACGGCGCTGGTACGGCCGGGGTTGCCCGGGATGATGGGCGGGTTGGGGCGTCACCGGGTCGGGTCCGGGCTGACCGTGGCCGCCGGGCTGACCGGGACCGCCGGACTGACCCGGAACGCCCGGACCGTATCGGGGATCGTACGAAGAGTCGTACGGCTGCTGGTACTGCTGGTACTGCGGTGGCTGCGGAACGGACCAGGAGGGCGAGCCCTCCGATCTGCCCGGCGCCGCGGGAAAGGGGTAGCCGTGGTGCGAGTGACCGCCCTGGGGCCGTTGCGTACCGCCCTCTTCGGGGCGTCCGCCCGGGGGTGTTGCCACGTTTCCTCCTCCTGCTGCGCGTAGCGGTTCGTGACCCTGTGGAGCCGCCGCCACCGCACCCTAGTGGTGCGGTGGCGTAAGGGGCTTCGACCGCCGGTTAGTTGAGAAGACTGCCCTGCAGCTCCGCTCGGAGATCGGGGGTGAGCACACTGCCCGCCCGGTCCACCAGAAGGGCCATCTCATAGCCCACCAGGCCGATATCGGCCTCCGGGTGGGCCAGCACGGCCAGGGACGAGCCGTCGGAGATCGACATGATGAAGAGGAAACCCCGCTCCATCTCGACCACCGTCTGATTGACGGCGCCGCCCTCGAAGATCCGGGACGCGCCCGCGGTCAACGAGGTCAGCCCGGAGGCGACCGCCGCCAACTGGTCGGCCCGGTCCCGGGGGAAGCCGTCGGACATCGCCAGCAGGAGTCCGTCGGCGGAGACCACCACGGTGTGGGACACCCCGGGGGTGTTGTCCACGAAGTTGGTGATCAACCAGTTCAGATTCTGCGCCGCCTGGCTCATCGGGCTCACACTAACGCTCCTGGTTGTAGGTACTGCCCGGGCCACCGTCATGATCGTAAGTGGCCGGTCCGTTCGTGTCGGGTCCCGCGCTGCGCCCCCGCTGGACACCGCGGCGCAGATTGCTCAGCCTGCCACGAACGTCCTCCGGGGCGCGCGAGATCTGCGGAAGCCCGTCCTGCGGCGTCTGCTCCGCGGTGCCCTCGATGAGGTTGGCCTTGGGCACCCGCCGGGGGAGGCCGGACGAGGTGACCCCGCCCGCCTTCGGCTCCCGCAGCTTCCCGGCCCGCTGCCAGCGTTCGTCGTTGGCCGAACGCCAGTCCTCGGCCTCACCTGCGACGGCCTCGTTGCCGCCGTCGGCGTACGCCTCGGGCTGAGCGCCCAGCGGCGCTTGCGGAACCTGATCCCCGGCCGGCTGCCACACATCGGTCCCGGGCCGGTCCTGCTCGGGCCGCGCCCGTACGGGGCCACGGCGGGGCAGACCGGCTTCGGTCATGTCATGACCGCTGTTCGGAGATGGTCCCGGACGGTCGAAGCCTACGCGTTCCGTGCCCGGTGCGGGGATGCTCTGGCCGGATTCCGATTCTCCGCGGTATTCCTGCTCGTATCCGCCGGGGAAACCGTTCTGTTCCGGCCAGCTCTCCTGGTGGGGAGGGGCCGTCCAGCCGGTGTCGTACGGCTGTTCGGCTGTCGAGGGATCCGAGAAGCCGGGTTCCGGATAGCCCCCGGCCTGGAGCTGCTGCGGCTGCTGGGGCAGCTGATATCCGGGGTCCGCCGCGTGGGCCGGCTCCGCCGCGAGCGCGGCCGGGTCGACACCCTCCTGGTAGACCGGCATCGGCTGGGTCCCGGGACCGGCGGAGGCGTCGTACGCCCCGTCCTGGTAGCCCGAGTACGGCTGCTGCCCCTGCTCCTGCCCGTAGCCGGGTCCGGCCGCCGGGTGCTGCTGCGCGCCGTAACCGTCGTGCCCGTAGCCGCCGTCGGCGGCCGGGCCGGGCTCGGGGCGCTGCTCGTACGGCTGTTCCGGGTAGCCCGCCGGGCCGCCGGGCTGACGCCCGCTCCGGCCCTCCAGGGCCGCCCGGCGTCCGCCGCGGGCCAGGGACCGGCCCACCGGGTCGAGCCCGGTCGGGGCGCCGGACTGAGGCTGGTCGTAGCGGGAGTCGTCGAAGCCGAGTTCGGCGGCGGTCCGGACCGGGGCGCCCTGGTAGGACTCCTGGGCCGGGATGATGCCCGAGACGGTGAAGTCGGGGGCCGGGGCGGCCTCGCCGCCGCCACCGCCGTGGGTGATCGCGTCCGGCAGCATCACCAGGGACGTGGTGCCCGCCTGCTCGCCCGAGGGGCGGAGCTGGACCCGGATACCGTGCCGGCCGGCCAGCCGCCCGACCACGAAGAGGCCCATCCGCCGGGAGACCGAGGCGTCCACCGTCGGCGGGTTCGCCAGTTTGTGGTTGATGTCCGCGAAGTCCTCCGCGGTCAGCCCGATGCCCTTGTCGTGGATCTCGATCATCACCCGGCTGTCGGGCAGCCGGGTGGCGGTGACCCGCACCTTGGTCTGCGGCGAGGAGAACAGGGTGGCGTTCTCCAGCAGCTCGGCGAGCAGATGGACGAGGTCGGTCACGGACCGGCCGTGGATCTCGGTCTCGGGGACGCCGGACAGCTCGATCCGCTCGTACGACTCCACCTCGGACGAGGCCGCCCGCAGCACGTCGACCAGCGGGACCGGCTGGTCCCAGCGGCGGCCGGGCTCCTCGCCCGCGAGGATCAGCAGGTTCTCGCCGTTGCGGCGCATCCGGGTGGCCAGGTGGTCCAGCCGGAAGAGGTTCTCCAGCTGGTCCGGGTCGGCCTCCTTCTCCTCCAGCTCGGTGATCAGGGTCAGCTGGCCCTCGATCAGCGACTGGTTGCGCCGGGAGAGGTTGGTGAAGATCGCGTTGACATTGCCCCGCAGCATGGCCTGTTCGGCGGCGAGCCGGACGGCCTCGCGGTGGATCTGGTCGAAGGCCCGGGCGACCTCGCCGATCTCGTCGCGGCTGTCGATCGGGATCGGCTCGACCCGGGTGTCCACCCGGCCCGGCTCGGTCCGGGACAGCTGGTCGACCAGGTGCGGCAGCCGCTGTTCGGCGATGGCGAGGGCGGCGGCCCGCAGCTCCCGCATCGAGCGGCTCATCTGCCGGGCCACGGTTCCGGCCAGGAAGAACGCGAGCAGCAGCGCGATCACCACGATCGCGGCATTGACGATCGCGTCCCGGCGGGCGTCGGCGGAGATCGAGGAAGCCTCGGCGACCGCGCGGGCGACCAGCTCCTTCTCCATGGCCAGATAGGCCTCGAACCTGGTGGTCGACACGACCATCCAGGACTCCGGGGTGATGTCGGACTTCTCGAGGGTGTCGGGGGTGGCGCCGGAGCCGATCCGCTGGGCCATCCCGGTGAAGGGGGAGTCGTCGGGTCCGGCCGGGAGGTCGAGACCGTACTGCTGGAGCTGCTTGCGGCCGTCCTCGTCGGCCTTGGCCATCGTGGCCTTCAGCCGGTCGGCGTCGGCCTGTGTGCCGCCCGAGACGAACTCGTTGATCGCGATCTGTTCCAGATAGCTGTACGAGTTGAAGGCGGTGATCTGCCGGTCGCGGACCGACTCGCGGTCGCTGGGGCGGACCAGCAGATGAATGCCGATGGACCGCTGGAGGGACTCCGCGGCCTTGGCGAGCTGGAGCGCGTAGACGCTCCGGCCGTAGCTGGTGATGTTGCCGGTGCCCAGCCCCAGCTCGTTGCCGAACTGCATCAGCGAGTGCTGGATCTCGACATAGCCCTGCTCGGTGCCGACCGGGTCGAGGGAGGTGGTGTACGCGGCCCGGCGCAGCTCCTGGAGCTTGGGCTCCTCGCGCTTGAACAGCGCCAGCCGGCGCTCCAGGCCCTCCCCGTCGGGCATGTTCCGGGTCGCGCGGTCGAACGCGGCCTTGGCGGCGTCGGTGGTGGCGTACGCCCGCTTCACGCCCTCGGACTGGCGGTCCGCCGGGGTGGTGGCCTTGAGCAGCGGTTCGGCGGTGAGGTCGCGCTCGGTGAGCAGGGCGGCGCCGTAGTCGGCGGCGGCCCGGACGATCTCGGCCGTACGTTCCGCGTCCCGGGCCTCGTCCCAGGTCTTGATGGACCCGTTGACCTGGAAGCCGCCCATGAACAGCCCGACCAGTACGGGCAGCAGCAGGATGGCGTTGAGCCGGGTGGGTACGGACCAGTTCCGCGGGGAGAAGCGGCGACTGCCGCCGCTCGGCGGGGCGGGCGCCGGAGCCTCGGCGGCGGGTGGCCCGGGTTCGTCGACGGGCAACGCCGCCGCACGCGACGGCGGGGTGAAATTGCCCCGCGCCTGTTGCTCCGCGGAGCCTGTGCTGCTTCGCCTCACTCGACCAACAACCTCTCGGCACCGGCACCTGTGGTGTGCCGTGTTTCGTTCTGAGCCGTACTACTCGGAAGGTTGTCGAATTTCAGCATGCGCACCGGGTCCGTTCCAAACAGTTGGAATCAGCCATTCCGTCTCGCCGGTACGAGCGATAAAACGGGCATAAAGAGCGAGCCCCTTCAAAAGGCAGCCGATCCATGAGCGCAGGGACACCGGATGGCTCCGTCCGGTGTCCGAAGTGCTGCAATTCCATGTCGAAATGTTATGAACATGCGTGCGGACCGTGTCAAAGGACACAGTCCGCACCTGATTGGCTACGGCAACTACCGTATCGCGTCGTCTACTTGAGCCGGGCCATGAGGGCGTGTTCGACGAGGGTGATGAGGGCGCTTTTGGCGTCGGCGCGGTGGCGGGCGTCGGTGGTGATGATGGGGGTGTCGGGGCCGATCTGGAGGGCTTCGCGGACTTCTTCGGGGGTGTAGGGCTGGTGTCCGTCGAAGCCGTTGAGGGCGATGACGAAGGGGAGGCCGCTGTTTTCGAAGTAGTCGACTGCGGGGAAGCAGTCGGCGAGGCGTCGGGTGTCGACGAGGACGACGGCTCCGATGGCTCCTCGGACGAGGTCGTCCCACATGAACCAGAAGCGGTCCTGTCCGGGGGTGCCGAAGAGGTAGAGGATGAGGTCCTGGTCGAGGGTGATGCGGCCGAAGTCCATGGCGACGGTGGTGGTGGTTTTGTCGCCGGTGTGGGTGAGGTCGTCGATGCCGGCGGATGCGCTGGTCATGACGGCTTCGGTACGCAGCGGGTTGATCTCCGAGACGGCGCCGACGAACGTGGTCTTGCCCACGCCGAAACCGCCCGCCACCACGATCTTCGCGCTGGTGGTCGATCTCGGTGCGGACGCGCCGCTAGAGCTTGCGAAGTCCACTGAGCACCCTTTCGAGGAGCGTCACGTCGGGCGTGCCACTCGCGTCACCGTTGCCGGGCTGGTGGATCGCCACCATCCCGGCCTCCGCCAGGTCCGCCACCAGGATCCGCGCGACGCCCAGCGGCATCGACAGCAGCGCGGAGACCTCGGCGACGGACTTCACCTCACGGCACAGATGGCAGATCCGCTGGTGCTCGGGGAGCAGTCCGCCGAGCATCGCCGGATCCGCGGTGGTGCTGACCAGCGCCTCGATGGCGAGCTGGTAGCGCGGCCGGGTCCGGCCGCCCGTCATGGCGTACGGGCGGACCAGTGGCTGGTCGCCCTCCACTCCGTAGTCGGTTTGGACACCGTACGGATCGTGTGAGGCGGGTGGCGGGGTCATGGAGTCCTCCGGGCGGGACAGCAAGTTGGTGGGCGAGCCGTCGGTGCGGCCGGTGGGGGGTGGAGCGACCGAGGTGAGGGTTTGACGGCGGCGCGATGGCGCGTGGCTGTACGGACCTGCGGGCCGTAGCGGATCAGTGCAAGAGGCTTCCCTGGAGCTCGGCGCGGAGATCCGGGGTGAGGACATTGCCCGCCCGGTCGACCAGCAGGGCCATTTCATAGCCCACCAGGCCGATATCGCACTCGGGGTGTGCCAGTACCGCCAGCGACGAACCGTCGGAGATGGACATCAGGAAAAGGAATCCCCGTTCCATCTCGACGACCGTCTGACTGACGGTGCCGCCCTCGAAGATGCGGGAAGCACCCGCGGTCAACGAGGTCAGTCCCGAGGCGACCGCGGCCAGCTGATCGGCACGGTCACGCGGAAAACCTTCGGACATGGCCAGCAGAAGACCGTCGGCGGAGACCACCACCGTGTGGGACACCCCCGGGGTGTTGTCCACGAAATTGGTGATCAACCAGTTCAGATTCTGCGCCGCCTGGCTCATCGGGCTCAACTAACGCTCCTGCTGGTGTGTGGGGCCGAGGTGGATGCTGCCGGTCGACGAGCCGTTCTGCTCGCGCCCCTGCTGGATGCCGCGCCGGAGGTTGGTGAGCCGGCCGCGGACGTCGTCCGGTGCCCGCGAGACGGAGGGTCCGCCCTGCGTGCCGTTCTGCTGTGCGGTACCCGCGACCAGATTGGCGCGCGGGACCCGCCGGGGCAGACCGGACGTGGTGACACCACCGGCCGCGGGCTTCCTGACCCGCTCGGCCTGGCGCCCCAGTTCGTCGTTGGGAGAGGTACGCCACGCGGCGCCCGCCCCGTCACCCGGCGCGGCCTGCGGCTCCGGCCGCCTCGGCGCCTGGGCGGGTGCGGACGTCGGGGCGGAGTACTCGCCGGTACCGCCGGGACCGACCCGGTCGTAATCGGACCGTCCGTCGTGACCCTCGGGCCCGGGGCCCGCCCGCTGCCCGGACCGGTCGATCTGCGGGATCGGCTGGGTCTGCTGCGCCTGCTCGGGGGCGTACGCCTCCGCCTGGCGCTGCGCGGGCTGCTGCTGCTCGTCCCGGCCGCCCCGCTCCTGGCCGCGGAACCAGTCGGTCTCCAGCGTGTCGTACAGCGGGGTCCCGCCGTCGCCCGGGGCGGGCGGCAGGGCCTCGTGCCGGGGCTGGGGCGGCAGTTGGTTACGGGCGCCGGGGGCGGCGGTCTCCTGGGACCGCCGCTCGTCGTAGCCGTGCGGCGCGGGCGCGAGGCCCGGCGCGGGCGGCTGCGGCGCGCCGGTCCCGGGACGGGCGAACTGTCCGGCGGACGACTGTCCCGCCGGGTCGCCGAACCGGGGCTCGCGCGCGTCGCCGACATGGCCGCCGTCGCCGCGCGGCGGCGCGAACTGGCCGTGCCCGGCCGGGCCCGAGTGGTCCGGGCCGGCCTGGCGGCCGTGGCCGTCCGGGGCCGGAGTGCCGAACCCCGAGGCCGCGCCGGACGCCGAGGAAGCGGAGTGGTCCGGGGCGGACCGGCGGCCGGATTCGTCCGCCGGGGCGCCGAAGACGTCGGGACGGACGAACTGCCCCGCGGGGGCGTTCGGCGGCCGGTGCTGCCCCGTCGGGGCGTCGAACTCGCGGATCCCGGGGTCCGTACCGCCCTGGTACGACCCTCCGGGCAGCCCGTCGCCGGGCGCGATCCCGTCGGCCGGGCCCTGGGGCCGCTCGGCCGTCGGCACGCCGTACTGCCGGTCCTGCGGACCCGGGACCGTACCGGGGCCCTGGGCCCGGCCCGGGTCCTGGTGGCCGCCGGGCCGCTGGTCGCTGCCCCAGCTGGGGGTCTGCGGGCGGGCGCGGCCCGGGTCGGGCAGCTCGCCGCGGGTACCGGCCGGGCGGCCGTCGGCACCGAGCCGGGGCAGTGCGGCGGTGTCACCGGGACCGGCGCCCCGGCCGTGGTTCTGGTCGGGGCCCTGGGACCGCTGGGCGGGCCGGTTGCCGAAGGCACCGGCGAGCCCGCCGCCCTGGGGACGGCCCGGAGCGCCGTCCCGGGACGGCAGCGCCGCCCGGGAACCGGCCGCACCCGCGCCGACCTGGCCGCGCGGGGCACCCGCGCCGAGCAGACCGCCGCCGGAGGGGGCGCCCTGACCGCCGCCGGGCCGACCACCGTTGCCGCCGTTGCCGCCGGGCGACTGGCCGGGGCCGAGCGGGGCACCGCCCGAGGGCGGGGCCGAAGCGCCGGGCGCACCGGGGGCGCCGGGCTTGCGGCCGCCCTGGGCCACGTCCACGGGCAGCATGACCAGGGCGGTCGTACCGCCGGAGTCGGAGGGCCTGAGCTGGATCCGGATGCCGTGCCGCAGGGAGAGGCGGCCGACCACGAAGAGACCCATCCGGCGGGAGACCGAGACGTCCACGGTGGGCGGCGACGCCAGCCGCTCGTTGATCGCGGCGAGGTCCTCGGGGGAGAGGCCGATACCGGTGTCGTGGATCTCGATCAGCACCCGGCCGTCGGGCAGGGCGTGACCGGTGACCCGGACCTTGGTCTGCGGCGAGGAGAACGAGGTGGCGTTCTCCAGCAGCTCGGCGAGGAGGTGGACGAGGTCGTTGACGACCCGTCCCGCCACATCGGTCGCGGGGACGGCGGCGAGTTCGATCCGCTCGTACTGCTCCACCTCGGAGGCGGCGGCCCGGAGCACGTCGACCAGGGGTACCGGCCGGGTCCACCGGCGACCCGGCTCCTCGCCCGCGAGGACCAGCAGGTTCTCGCCGTTCCGGCGCATACGGGTGGCCAGGTGGTCGAGCTTGAACAGGGACGACAGCTGGTCCGGGTCGGCCTCGCGGGACTCCAGTTCGGAGATGAGCGACAGCTGGCGCTGGATCAGACCCTGGGAGCGGCGCGAGAGGTTGGTGAACATCGCGTTGACGTTGCCCCGCAGCAGGGCCTGTTCGGCGGCGAGCCGGACCGCCTCGCGGTGCACCTCGTCGAAGGCCGCGGCCACCTTGCCGATCTCGTCCCGGGAGTGCACACCGACCGACTCGACCGAGGTGTCGACATCCTCCGGGTCCGCCTCGGAGAGCTGCTTGACCAGCTCGGGCAGGCGTTCCTGGGCGACCTTGGTGGCGGTGTCCTGGAGCCGCCGCAGCGAGCGGATCATGGAGCGGGCCACGATGAAGGCGCCGACCAGGGAGACCCCGAGGACGAAGAAGATCACGACACCGTTGATGACGGCGTCCTGCTGCGACTCGTCGCGCAGCTGCCGGGCCTTCTCCTCCATGTCGTCGAGGAGCGACGACTCGATCCGCTTCATGGCGTCGATCCGGACGCTGTAGGCGTCCGTCCAGTCGAGGTGCGACTGCTTCGGCATGGTCTTGAGGGCGTTGGGGTTGTCCAGCGCCCGGCCCGCGACCTCGTTGACCTTGATGATGTCCGGGTGGCCGCGGTCCAGCGGCTCCATCAGCTCGTTGGCGTCGCCGCCCAGGGACTCGTAGATCTCCTTGAACTGCTTCTCACTGTTCCGGCCGCTCTCCAGGGCGCCCTGGCCGTAGAGCCGGTCGGCCTCGGAGAGGTCGTCGCCCTTCTGCCCGGCGCCGCCGGGCAGCGCCGCCGCGATGACGGCCTGCTGGATGGAGGCGTACTCCTTGGCGGCCGAGAAGGCGGCCAGGGCACGGGTCCGCTTGATCATGTCCTGGTTGTTGGTGGCCTGGGCCATGTCCGAGGACAGTTCGAGCAGGGAGCGGATGATCCGGTGGTACGACTCGATCGTCAGGGCGTTGGAGCCCTCGGTGACGTACGCCTTGCTCCGGTACTCCTTGAGCCGGTTCAGCTGGTTGTAGATCTGGCCCAGGGTGGAGCGGAAGGAGTCGACGGTGTCGTCGCCGTCGACGATGTCGATGCCCTCGGCGGCCTTGACGAACGCGGTCCGCGCCCGGTCGGTCGCCTGGCGGGGCTCGGTGACCTTGAAGTCGCTGGCGTTGCTGTTGTTGGCGAGCGGACCGGCCGTGACATCGCGCTCGTACTGGAGCGCGATGGCGAGCTTGGTCGCCTCCTGGGTCATGTCCGTGAGCAGCTGCATGTGCTCCAGCTGTTCCATCTTGTCCAGGGACTCGTTGATCCGCAGCCCGCCCAGGGTCGTCGCGGCGACGACGGGGAGGGTGAGCAGGGAGATCAGCCGGGTGCTGATGCGCCAGTTGCGCAGAGCGAGCCGGGAGCCGGTGTCCACCACGGGTGCGGCCGGGGCGCCGGAGGAGTCACCGGTGCCGCCGCCGTCGGGCGACGGGCCGGAGCCCTGGGGGCCCTGCGGCCCCTGGGGACCGCCGGAGCCGGGCGCGGCGGACGGGCCGGGCGGCCGTCCGGCCGGGGCGGGGGAGCCGCCGGGGCCGGGCTGGCCGGGCCGTCCGCCGCCCGGGCGGCCGGGGCCGTTGGGCCCCCGGTCGCCGCCGGGTGGTGTCGGGCCCTGTGCCGGGCTCGTGCCGTGCTGGCCGTGCTGGGGCGAGGGGCCGCGGTCGGTCCCGCCGCGCGGCTCCTGTCCTGCCGCGGCTTCCCCACGGCCCTGGGGGGCCTGGGGACGCCCCGTGCCATCCCTCTTGAAACGTCCCTGCACTAGCGTCGCAACCTCTGAACCAGGCGTCCCGCTGACGAAGCGGCGGGACGGTGTCGGCGTCTGGCGAGGCGCGCCGGGCGCGCCTACCGGTGGTGTGAGTACCGGCGCTCTCCCCCTTTCCCGCCGCCGCTCGGCGCTGCGTTGCGCCTGTCGCGCGCCGGACTGTTCCGCGGCGGTGCGTGGAATTCCAGCACAGTGCCGGATCTCCAACAAGGGCCGCGTACTCTGCTGTGACCTGGGTGACGCCATGTGAGCACCGGGTCACCAATCGTCGAGAGACTTACGGTGTGAATCGGACTTTCATGGATGAGTTACCAGGGGGAGGCCCCGGTGTGGGGTGTGCCCAGGTCGTTGCGATCGGCAGCGGAATGGCCGATTCGGGTAGGCAATGTCCGTTTCGCTGGTTGAATTTGACGGTATGTAATGTCCAAAATCGGCCAGATTGGCGGATGTCTGGTGAGGAAACTCACACCAGCCACACATGTCCTCCACGACTTTGCCGGGCCATGGATGTTTAACCTGTCGCGTTAGGCAAGAGCGCCTCTGTTGTAAAGCGCCGCCCCGGCGGGCGGCCCGACGCCGATGGGTCCCGAGACAACTGATGAACCAGCCGAAGACCACGCAGCTGCTGCGCAAGATAGCCAACCCCCGCCGGACGACCCTGGCCCATCTCGGCGACGCCGCCGAACTGCCGGCCCCGGCCCGTCCCGAGCACTCCCTGGCGCTGCCGACGAGCACCGCTAACCCGCGCCGCACCGTGCTGATGGACGCGCCCGTCTCCTGAACCGGAGCCCCGTCGGACGATCCGAGCCCGGGACCCGCGCCCCCCCGCGGGTCCCCGGCTCGGCCGGCTCCGGCCCCCCCGTAGCGCCGGACGGCCAGGAGGGAAGGGGGTGGGGGAGGGGAAGA